>CAUQOI010000044.1:0-15109 GCA_963519525.1 uncultured Campylobacter sp. | reverse complement strand
AATACAAAATCTACGAAAAGAAAGCCGCAATCAAAAAAGAAGAGATAAAGAAGGCTTATTTCGGGGAGGATTACGTAGGGCCGAAAGTAGAAAACAAAGAGGATAACGTCACCAAAAAGTAGGCTAAAATGAAGAAAATTTTGCTCGTTAGCGACGACGTGGAGATGCAACTAAACCTCAACGCCGCGCTTTACCGCTTTAACATCCGCATAGTTCGCTTTGAAAATTTAAGCGAGCTAAAAGAGGATTATTACAACGGCAACCGCTACATCTTTTACGTCATCGACGTAAGGACGAAGGATCTAGCAAATTTTGAGTCGGTCAAATTTCTGCGAGATAACGGGAGCCTAACTCCCGTTATGATCCTCGTAGATAAGGCTATCCCCGCGCTTTATAAGAAAATTTACTACGCTAAATACGACGACTTTATGGTAAAGCCTTTTTTGCCGGAGGAGTTTTTGTTTCGCGTGTTTAGAAACTGCCGAATTTTGCTCGGAAGCAAATTTGAGCTAAAAAACGGCGCTATCTACGACAAAAACAGCCTCACTCTGCACATAAACGGCACAAGTATAATGCTGGGCAAAAAAGAGGGGTTGTTTTTAGAAATTTTGGCCAAAAACGCCCCGCACGTAGTCACGATCCAGGAGCTTGAGTGGAGTATCTACAAGGACGAAAACGTCTCGTCCGATCGCCTGCGCTCGCTCGTGCGTCAGCTACGCGCGAAGCTGCCTTTTGAGCTAATAAAAACCGTGCGCAGTATCGGGTATAGTTTGGAGGAGTAGCTAGAGCTTAGGCAGGATCACCTCTTTTTGCGCGAGCCTCTCAAATGTGCAGACGTCGCCGTAAATTTTAGCCAGCAACTCATCGTTTAAAACCTGTGCGACGCTGCCTTTTGAGACGATCCGCCCATCGCGAAATACTATCACTTCGTCGCAAAACCAAAGGATGTGGTTTGGCTCGTGCGTGCAGATGACGATCGTTTTGCCGCCCGCAGCGATCTTTTTTAAAATTTTCCAAAGCGTGATCTGGTTTTTAAAATCAAGCGCAGACGTCGGCTCGTCAAGCAGTATCAGCGGCGTATCCTGCGCGAGCGCCCTAGCGATAAAAACGAGCTGCCGCTGCCCGCCGCTAAGCTCGTTCATCTTTTTATCCGCTAGATGCGAGATACCGATAAACTCCATCGCCTCGCTCACCGCCCTTTTATCATCTTTGCTAAAACCAAATAGGCTCTTTACGTGCGTGGAGCGCCCCATCAGAACGATGTCTCTTGCGAAAAACGGAAAATGCAGCTCGGTATGCTGTGCGACGTAGGCGATGTTTTTAGCCATCCACGCGGGGCTTTTGTGCTTCGTGTTTTGCGAATCAACGTAAATTTCGCCCCCTTTGATACTTAGAAATTTCATACAGCAGTTAAAAAACGTACTCTTGCCGCTGCCGTTAGTGCCCAAAAGCCCGCATATGCTGCCCCTTTTGATCTCGATGCTTACGTCCTCAAGTCCAAATTCGCCGTAGCTAAAGGATAAATTTTTAGTTTGCAGTATCATTTTAGCAGCTCCTTTGCCTTGCTTCTTAAAAGCGCGATGAGAAAGGGCGCGCCCACCAAAGAGGTTATGATGCCCACTGGAATCTCGGCCATCGCCACCGTGCGCGCGAGCGTGTCGCATACGAGTAGATACAGCGCTCCTATGAGTCCCGATAGCGGCAGCACCCATCTGTTATCAGGCCCGCTTATGAGGCGCGCGACGTGAGGCATTATAAGCCCGATCCACGCGATGATGCCCACGTTTGCCACGCACACGGCGGTCATCAAAGTAGCGATCGTTATAAAGATAAGCTTGTATTTTTCGGGATTTATGCCGAGGCTTCTTGCCTGATCGTCGCCTAGACTTAGTAAATTTAACTTCCACGCAAGCGTGCAAAGTGCTGCAAAGCAAACTCCCGTGACTGATGCGATCTCGCCTAGGCTTTGCCATTTGGAGTAGTACAGGCCGCCCATCATCCAAAATGTAATCTCTCTTAGCTGCGCGTCCTCGCTTGCGTATTTTACGATAGATACGCATGCAGAAAATATCGAGCTTACGATGACGCCCGATAATATAAGCCCCACCACGGGCACTATGCCGCCGTTTTTTGCAAGCGTGTAGGACAAAAACACCGCAAAAAACGAAAAAGCAAATGCGCTTAGAGCGATATTAAAAAATATGCCCGAAAATAGTATCGCTAGCGCCGCACCCAGGGCCGCGCCTGAGCTAGCTCCCAGTATAAAGGGCTCAACGAGCGGGTTTTTAAAGCAGGCCTGATATATCGCGCCCGCATTTGAAAGCGCGAAGCCCACTATCACGGCGGTTAAAATTCTAGGCATTCTGATTTCAAAGATGACGGTTTGATCCATCTTAGAGATGCCTGCGGCGGGGATGTCAAAAATTTTCAAATTTAAAACGTCTAAAATTTTAGCGATCGAAATTTTATAATCCCCGAGCATGAGCGCCGCGATCATACAAACCAAAAGCGCGCCCAAAAGAACGAATAAAAATAGTAAATTTGACTTAAAAGCGCCGGGCTTAAAAGTCATACTCTACCGTCCAGTCTAAAATTTGCTCGCTTCTAAGCGCCTTTGCCTGCTCCTCGCTCACGCCGTAAACGTCTTTGTAAAAATCGATGACGAATTTATGAACCTTGATGTCCGAAAAGAGCTGCGGATAGGCCGCTTTTGCGATTATGAGGATATCTATCGGATACTCCACGCGGCGCGCACAGTTCATCGGCGACCACGGCATGGCGTAAACGCGCTTGTTTTTGATCGCTTTTAGCTCCTCTAGTTTTTCAAAATCTGCTGAATTTAAAAGCTCGCTTGCCGGATGGTAGCCGTTTGAGGTCGGCAGCACGATGACGTCAGGATCTATCGCATAAAGCTGCTCGGTGCTTAGGATCACGTTTGAGCCGTCGCCTCTAAAGGCGTTTTTAGCGCCCGCGATATTTTCGATGATGAAGGATTCGGGGGTATTTACGCCGTAAGCGCTCGCCACGCCGCCGTTTTTGCGGATGTTTGGATTAAGCCCCATGTAGAGCATGCTGACCTTTTGCTCCTCTTTTAAATTTGCCGTGCGCTCCTGAACGAGTTTTTGCGTTTTGTCGAGGTGTTCAAAGAGCTTTATAGCCTTGTCCTTTTGCCCGAATATCTCTCCCAGCACCCGCATCTCCTCTTGCATCGTTGCGATTTCAGCGCCTCTTGGAGCGTAGATCACGGCAAGCGGAATGCCAAGCGCCTCGATAGTAGCGATAGTTTTTTCTACGGCGTCTTTATTTGAGCCGCGCAGCGTGCAGTCTCCGATACGAAGGATCACTAGCTGCGGATTTTCGTTTGCTAAGGCTTCGAAATTTATGACGTTTCCTTGCGGAGAATTTACGCAAGGCAGGTCATTTAGCCACGGATGCAGGTACTTCATGACGTTCCATCCGCGAAGAGTGTAAGCTTCGCCCGCTTTGGTGGTGAAGTCGTATTTGTAGTCTCGCTTCATAGACCACGAGCCGATGAGCTTGACTTTGTCGATCACGCCAAGATGCGTCATGACGCTCTCTACAAACCCGTCGTCGATCGTAGCGACTCTTTCAAGCGGAGAAGCGATCTTGACCTCTGCGCCGCGCATATCTTTGATACTAAACTCGCCGCCAAACGCCAAGCCAAGCGCAAGTAAAAAGCCGAGTAGAAATTTCATAAAAGCTCCTTTTTACAAAGGTAAATTTAACTTCGTCATTATAGCCTAGTATGATGAAATTTAAATTAATATTACTGTAAGGCTACAAAAACATAAAATTTAAAATAAGCCGTTTTGGGTATAATTTTCAAAAATTTCGGAGCGGTAAAATGGATAGAAAAGAGCTTCTAGCCGGCGTTAAACGCATCGTCGTAAAAATCGGCACCTCGACGCTAGCAAACGCGGACGGTTCGCTAAATGAGGACAAAATCAAGCAAATCGTGGCAAATTTGAGCGAGCTAAACGAAAACGCCGAAGTTGTCTTCGTAACCTCGGGCGCCGTGGGTGCGGGCATGGGGCAGATGAAGCTCGCGCACAAGCCAAAATCCATCGTCGAAAAGCAAGTTCTGGCCGCCATCGGGCAGGTTTCGCTCATCCATCTTTATCAAATTTTATTTTGGGCGCACGGCAAGACGATCGCGCAGCTACTGCTAACCAAAGACGACTTTAGCGACCGCCGCCGCTACCTAAATATGCGCAGCGTCCTACGCTCACTGCTCGCTAAAAAAATCATACCCGTCATCAATGAAAACGATCCTGTCGTGGGCGAGGGTATCAAGGGCGTGAAAGTCGGCGACAACGACACGCTAAGCGCGCTGGTTGCAGGGCTAATCGAGGCTGATTTGCTCGTGATTTTGACCGATATCGACGGACTGTATGACAAAAATCCAAGCGTTTTTGCCGACGCTAAATTTATAAATTTGGTCGAAAATTTAGATGACGGCATCAGGGCGGCTGCGGGCGCAGAGGGCAGTAAATTCGGCACTGGCGGCATGCGCACAAAAATCACCGCAGCCCAGATGACGACCAAAAACGGCACTCACCTCATCATCGCAAACGGCGCCGACCCGCGAAATATAGTCCGAGCGGCACAGGGCTGCGAGGTCGGGACGCTCTTTTTGGCGGGCAAAAACAGGATAAATTCGCGTAAATACTGGCTTGCCTACTCAGCCGCAGATAACGGCTCAGTCGCTATCGACGCGGGCGCGGCAAAGGCGCTAAAAGAGGGCAAAAGCCTGCTAGCAGTCGGCATCCGCGAGGTAGCGGGCGAGTTTGAGCGCGGCGAAACGCTCGCTATCAAAGACGCAAGCGGCCGGACGCTGGCTCGCGGCATAACAAACTACTCATCGGCCGAGCTAGCTCTCATAAAAGGGCGCAAGAGCGAGGAGATCGAGGCGGCTCTTGGCTACAAATACGAGGACGAGGCGCTGCATATCGACAACATCGCGCTGATTTAGGTTAAATTTGGCGACTTTTTGCGGTGAAATTTGGTCGTAACCGCGTCAAATTTACGCCAAATTTGACGCGAATTTTGCTACGCGGCAGTAAAATTTAAAGCTGATACGGCGGCCAAATTTGATCAAATTTGACTGTCTAAACTAACCGCGCGGTTGCCGTTAAATTTGACGGTTGATTTTAGGGCGTGCTTTAAAATATGTATAAATTTAAGGAAAACGATGAACGAAAAAGAAGCGGCGAAAACCAAATTCGGGCGCGACCATGCGGCGCGTAAAAGCTTGTTTGAGAGAGCGATTTTAGCAGGCTGGGCGCCGTTTTCGCTCGGGGTCTTATTTTTTGCCGCGCTTGGGATCTGGGCGTTAAATTTGAGCACGGACGAGATTTTAGAACTTAAATTTTGGCTGCCTTTTATCCGAGGCGTGCGGGTTTTTGCGCCGTTTTTGGACGATTTCGCAAACAACGGCGCGAGACTAAACGTGCTTGCTTTTTATGCCTGCGCCGCGCCGTTTTGGATCTGCTTTTTTGCCGCCGTCTTTTGTCTAAACTACGGCCGCGCGGACTTTGGACGCGTAAATTTGATCGTGACGGGCGCGAAATTCCTCGTCCTTGGCGGATTTTGCTTTCTCTCGCTTAGCGGGCTGCTCTTTGCGCCCGAAGGGATGGGCGGCAGATGGGGCGTTTACGTGCGATTTGACAACTACTCCCTCGCAAACGACAGTGCGCTTTATAACCTAGCCGCCGGGCTGGGTATCGGCTTTGTGTTTGCGAGCTTCGCGCACGTAGCGTGCGATTTGATTTATAGATTACGCAGCGGCCGACCTGGATGATTTGGCCGGCTTGCTCGTGATTATCTTTCTAGCGCGCTTTGGTTTTTAGTGCTAAATTTAAGCGATATAAACCCGGCGGCGCCCGAAACTACCGAACCTAGCAAGATAGCAAGCTTGTCGGTGTAGGCAAATACGTCCGTGTCGTTGTAGGCTAAGCCGTTAACGAAAAGGCTCATCGTAAATCCTATGCCGCAAAGCACCGCGATGCCGTAAAGCTGGATGAAATTTGACCCCTCGGGCAGCTTGGCTAGCTTAAATTTGATCGCTAAAAAGCTAAAAGAAAATACCCCGATCTGCTTGCCGACGAAAAGCCCCAGCGCCGTGCCTAGCGCGACCGGAGACAAAATCTCGTCCAGTCCGACGCCTCGCAACGAGATGCCTGCGTTTACGAAGGCAAATATCGGCAGCACGCCAAACGCCACCCAGCCGTGCAGGTCGTGCTCGATGCTTTTTAGCATTGATTTGCCCGGTGCGTCTTTAAAGCTAAGCGGTATGAAAAAGGCCGCCACGACGCCCGCAAGCGTGGCGTGAACGCCTGATTTTAGCACCGCTACCCACATCACCGCGCCTACTAGCAGATAGGCTGTTTTGCTCTTTACGCCGAGTCTGTTTAGCGCGAAAAGCGCGGCTAGACAAACGCTCGCGACCGCAAGCATTTGAGTACTAAGCTCGCTCGTGTAAAATAGCGCGATAATCACGATCGCGCAGAGGTCGTCGACGATAGCTAGCGTCATGAGGAAAATTTTTAAACTAGTAGGTACGCGCGGCCCGAGTAGGCTCAAAATCCCCAGAGCAAACGCGATATCGGTCGCCGTCGGTATCGCCCAGCCGCCAAGCGCAAAGGAGTCGTGCTTCGTAAAAAGATAAAATATAACCGCGGGCACTATCAGGCCGCCTGCCGCGCCGATGGCGGGCAGCGCGATCTGCGACGGGTTTTTCAGCTCTCCTTCTAGGACCTCGCGCTTTAGCTCGAGTCCGATGAGAAAGAAAAATACCGCCATCAACCCGTCGTTTACCCACAAGATTAGCGGCTTGCTTAGCCCGTATTCGCCGAAGCTCACGGTAAATTTGGTCTTTAAAAACTCGTTGTAAAAATCGCTCAAAAACGTGTTTTGACACAGTAGCGCCGCGACCGTAGCGATCATCAGCAAAATCCCGCCGCTGGCTTCGTGTTTTAAAAACTCTTTTATCCCGCCCATTTTGCTTCCTTTTCGTGATTTTGGTGATTATAGCGTATTTTTTTACGGTCGCATGAAATTCGGGCGAATTTGGCTATAATCAAGTCAAATTTAAAGGCAAAATTTGGTAGACGCATCGCTAAATTTGGCTTTGTCGCGCTACTCTTTGCGCCTAAGAGAGGGCGCTTTATAAATCAAGGAGCGAAAATGAATGAAATTTTAGATATATGTAAGCGTGCAAAGGCCGCTTGCGGCGAGCTTTTGAGACTTGACAGCAAGGCTAAATTTGAAATTTTAAACGCCGTAGCGGACGAGCTGCTAGCGCAAAAAGAGGCTATAAAAGCGGCAAACGCCAAAGACCTTGCAAACGGCGAGAAATCGGGCCTTAGCGCGGCGCTACTGGACCGCCTAAGGCTAACCGACGCCCGTATCGAGGCTATGGCACAGGGCGTGCGCGAGGTGGCGGGCTTTGCCGAAGTCGTAGGCGAAAATTTAGGCGGCTGGAGCCATCCAAACGGCATGCAAATCAGCCGCGTGCGCGTGCCACTGGGGGTGCTCGGCATCATCTACGAAAGTCGCCCAAACGTCAGCATCGACGCGGCGGCTCTGGCGCTAAAAAGCGGCAATGCGGCGATCCTGCGAGGAAGCGCTAGCGCGCTAAATTCAAACATCTTTTTAGTAAATTTATTTAACGAAGCGGGGGCAAAATTTGGCTTACCTGCAGGCGCCGTGCAGCTAGTAAAAAGCCCTGAACGCGAAGTAGTGGCGCAAATGGCGAAAATGAGCGAGTATATCGACGTTTTGATACCGCGCGGCGGCAAGAGCTTAAAGGATTTTATCGCGCAAAACGCGACCGTGCCGATCATAATGACGGGTGCTGGGGTGTGTCATATCTTCGTCGATGAGAGCGCAAATTTAAGCAAGGCCGCGAAGATAATCAAAAATGCCAAAACTCAGCGACCAAGCGTCTGTAATGCCGTAGAGTGCGTGCTTTTACATGAGTGCGTGGCGGGCGAAATTTTACCGGAGCTGGTGCGCGAAATGCCGGAGGTCGAGTTTCGCGTGAGTTCGGAGCTTTTTAATGCGTGTGAGTCGGATCTGCGAGGCGCAAAAAACGTCAAGCTCGCAGGCGAGAGCGACTTTGGCGCCGAGTTTTTGGATCTCGTACTAGCCGTGCGCGCGGTGCGGGATACACAGGGGGCGATCCGCTTTATAAACGCGCATTCCAGCGGGCATTCGGACGCGATTTTAAGCGCTGATTACGCAAACATCGAGCGGTTTTTAAATGAAGTCGGCAGCGCGGTCGTATACGCCAACGCCTCGACTCGTTTTAGCGACGGTAGCGAGTTTGGATTCGGCGGCGAGATCGGCATCAGCACGCAAAAACTGCACGCCAGAGGGCCGATGGGGGTGAGGGAGCTGACGACTTACAAATATATCGTCCGCGGAGATTATCAAACGCGCTAGCGGCTTGTCTTTTTGTCATATGCTTCGTTGGATTTCGCTGCGGGCTGTAGTCACGTATTGCATATACGCTCCTTTGCCCTTGCTTATCCGCCTCGTCTATGACAAAAATACTTCGCCTCGGCTCTTTGCACTCAAATTCAGCATTAAAAGTGCGTTAGCGACTTGTCTTTTGAGCGCTTTTTGCGGATTTCGTTAAAATTTGACTCGATAGGCTATATGCCTTATCTTCGTCAAATTTTAACTTCAAAACCCCAAAAATCATCTCAAAACAAGCGTAGCGTTTTTGCGAAGCAAAATGTTTCTATAAAATACTTCGCCTTATCGTTTTGCGTTTAAACTTGGGGTCAAATTTAAAGCCGAATTAGTATTTTTTTGGTGCGACAAAATATCGAATTTTGCGACACCCGTGGCGATTTTTCGGCGATGAAATTTGACCCGTCGCGAGTCGGCGCGCAGGCACGCAAAGGCGAAATTTATGCTAAAATCGGCGTAAATTTAAAGGAAACCGATGAAAAAACTAAAATTTATCTTTGCTCTTGCCGCGGCGTTTATTTTTAGCGGTTGCTACGAGACGACGCTGCTTACTCGCGTGCCGATCTCTGCGCTTGTTTCGGACAAAGGCGCGGACGTGAAATCCACGCTCGTGCTAACGGACGTAACACCGCAGACGCACGACGAAAAAGTAGTAACGGATAACGTGCGTGTTTTTGTTCCCGACGCAAAATTTAAGGATTTCCCGACCGGGCAGACCGCCTACGAGATGAGCGTGAGCGTCGGTATGGGCGACAAAGGCGGCAAAAACTCGGACAAGCGCGCCGTACGCATCTATCTGGACGAATTTGGCGGCATCTACGGCAAGCTTAGCAAAAACGTACTCGAGCAGTACGCGGGCGCGGCAAAACAGGGTGAAGCGCCGACGCTAAAAGCGGCGATAAAATTTGAAAACGACACTAAGGATACGTACAAGATGATCTCGAGCAATGACTTTAAGGCTAGCGACGAGGCCGAGACGGGCGGCGTTTATATCTTGGCGCCGGGGCAGGTCACGGGTGCCATCTGGGCGGAAAATATCGCGGTACGCGAGGCAGTCGCGGGCAAGGCGGTCAAAATCGGCACTCTAAGAAAGGCGGCAAAATGAAAAATCCTAAAATCGGCTTTATCGGCGGCGGAAATATGGGCGGCGCGATGATCGAAAATTTGGCGCAAAGGCTGGGCGGCGAGAGGGTGTTCGTCTATGCTAGGAGCAAAACGGCGGCTCTACGCGAAAAGTGCGGTGTAAACGCCTGCGAGAGCGAAGCTGCGGTCGCGTCGGCGGCCGATATCACGGTGCTAGCGACCAAGCCAGCGGCGTATGAGGGGATATTAAATTTGATAAAAGAGGTGGCGAGAGGTAAGGTTATAGTCACGCTCGCCCCGAGCTTTAGCCTGGAGCAAAGCATGCAAATTTTGGGCGCGCAGGCTAAGATCGCGCGCGCGATGCCAAACACTCCCGCGGCAATCGCAGAGGGCGTTAGCGCGCTGTGCTTTAACGAAAATTTAAGTGCGGACGAGCGAGCGGCGGTGCGAGAGATTTTTGAAAATTTCGGCGCCGTTTATGAGCTGGAGGAGGCTAAATTTGCCGCATTTACTGGCATCGCGGGTAGTCTGCCGGCCTATGTTTTTATGTTTATCGAGGCGGCTGCGGACGCAGGAGTGCTAGAGGGGCTGCCTAGAGCGCTGACGTACGAAGCCGTCGCAGCTAGCGTCGCGGGCTCTGCGCGACTAATGCTAAAAAGCGGCAAACACCCAGCGGCTCTAAAGGACGAAATTTGCTCGCCCGGCGGTACGACGATAGAAGCGGTCAAAGCGCTGGAAAACGGCGGATTTCGCGCGGCGGTGATGGATGCGGTCGCGGCATGCGTCAAAAAGGCGCGCGCTAAGTAAATTTACTGCTTTAGCCGACGCTTTAAAACGATTTTTAGAGTTTAGAAGCGTGCGAATTTTGCTTATAGACTCGATCTGTTCTAGATTACGAGTTAAATTTAAAAAATCTAATCAAAATTTTAATTTCCGTAAAATTTAAAATTTAACTTATAGCTCGGCCCTGTCGATATTTGAGCCGATTTTGTATCCAAAATTTATATCATTTAAAAAATAAAATCCAAAATTTTGATATAAATTTATTTTATCTTAAACTTTTTTTGCATAAAATCACCGCCAAATTTTACTCGAAAGGTACGCTATGAAAAACGATATGTGCGACATGTGTTGTTGCGAAATGAAAAGCTAGGGCGCTAGGCACGAATATCTTTTTAAGTGCTTAGCAGGTCGCTAAACATTTAAAAAGATATTTTCAACTCCGCACTCGCGGCCTTTTTAGATGAATAGCCAACGATAAATTTAAAAAGGACAAAAAATGAAAAAACTACTAAAATCTTCTCTACTTACTTTGGCGAGCCTCGCTCTTTTAACCGGCGCAAATGCAAAAACTCTCGAAAACGGCGTTTTGAAAATCGCGACCGAAGGCACGTATTCGCCCTACTCCTACCACGATAAAAACGACGCGCTAACCGGCTACGACGTAGAAGTGGCACGCGAAGTGGCAAAGAAGTTAAATTTAAAAGCGGAATTCGTCGAAGCTCCGTGGGACGCGATGCTGGCGGCATTTGATGCAGGCAAGGCCGACATAGTGTTTAATCAAGTAAGTATCACGGACGAGCGCAAGAAAAAATACGACTATACCGCTCCGTACACCGTTGCCTACGCTGCGCTAGTCACTCATAAAGACAATAACGAAATCAAAAGCTTCGAGGATCTAAAAGGCAAGAAAAGCGCGCATTCGGCAACTAGCAACTGGGCCGGTATCGCACAAAAATACGGCGCGCAGATCGTCACCGTAGACGGCTTTAGCAAGGGCGTGGAGCTCATCATCAGCCGCCGTGCGGATGCGACGATAAACGACAGCGTGACCTTCTATGATTACATAAATCAGCGTCCAAACGCCCCGTTAAAAATAGCCGCTAGCGGTAGCGAGCCGATCTACTCCGCAGCCATCGTGAAAAAGGGCAACGAAGAGCTCGTAAATGACGTAAACAAGGCTCTTAGCGAGCTAAAAAGCGAAGGCAAGCTAAAAGAAATTTCGGTCAAATACTTCGGCAAAGATATCTCGGAGTAAATTTTACCCGCATAAAAGCAGCTAAATTTAAAGGATAAAAGATGGTCTCAAAACTACTAAAAATTTTGGCTCTGGGTGCTTTTTTGACGCTAAATTTAAACGCCAAAACCATAAAAGAGGGCGTTTTAACGATCGCTACGGAAGGCACTTACGCGCCGTTTTCATACTACGACGATAAAAACGAGCTAAAGGGCTATGATGTCGATATCGCCCGCGAAGTCGCCAAGAAGCTAAATTTAAAGATCGAGTTCTTAACCGCTCCGTGGGACGCGATGCTCGCGGCATTTGATGCAGGCAAGGCCGATGCGGTATTTAATCAAGTAAGCGTTACCGATGAGCGCAAGAAAAAATACGACTATGCACAGCCCTATACCGTCGTACACGGCGCTATCATCACGCATAAAGATAACGACGATATCAAAAGCTTTGATGATCTAAAAGGTAAGAAAAACGCGGACTCCGCTACTAGCAACTGGGCGAAGGTGGCCGCTAGCTACGGGGCGCAAAACGTCACGGTCGATAGCTTTAGCAAGAGTATGGAGCTTCTCGTTAGTAAGCGCGTAGATACCGTCGTGCGCGATAATATCGTATTTTACGACTTCATCAAGCAGCGCCCGGGCGCTCCGGTTAAGATAGCCGCCGAGGGAAGCGATACCGACTATACCGCGCCTATCGTGCAAAAGGGCAATACGGAGCTTGCGGAGCAGATTAGCAAGGCGATAGAGGAGCTAAAAAACGAAGGCAAGCTGGCTGAAATTTCGATCAGGTATTTCGGCAAAGATGTCTCGCGGTAGATGGCGATGAGCGAATTTGACCGTATAAGCGAGCTTTTGTTAAGCTCGCTACAACCTATGGCGCTGGCGATGATAAAGGTTACGCTGCCTCTTACGGCGATCTCCTTTTCGCTGGGACTTCTTATCGCTGTGCTAACGGCGATCGCGCGCATAGCAAATATCAAAATTTTAAAGCAACTTAGCGAATTTTATATCTGGATATTTCGCGGCACGCCGCTTTTGGTGCAGCTTTTTATCGTATATTTCGGTCTGCCGATCGTGGGCGTTACGCTCGATGTCTGGAGCGCAGCGATCATCACCTTTAGCCTAAATATCGGCGCTTACGCTTCCGAAGCCGTTAGGGCGGCCGTGCTTTCGGTGCCCAAAGGCCAGTGGGAAGCCGCTACGGCGCTTGGGATGAGTTATACGCAAATTTTACGCCGTATCATCGCTCCGCAAGCCGCGCGTATCTCGCTGCCCCCGCTTTCAAATATCTTTATCAGCACGCTAAAAGACACCTCGCTTGCGGCTTCTATCACGATGGTCGATATGTTTATGGTCGCTCAGCGCATCGCCGCGCGCACCTTTGATCCGCTCACGCTTTACGTGCTCGCCGCGCTTTTTTACTTGATAGTCTGCACGTTTTTGACGTTTCTGCAAGCTAGGCTCGAGAAAAGATTTTCAAGGTACGTGTGATGATAAAATTTAAAAATTTGACTAAGAAATTCGGCGACAACGTTGTTTTAAACGGTTTAAATTTAGAATTTAAAGACGGCGAGACGACGGTTATTTTAGGAAGCTCGGGCTCTGGTAAATCAACCCTGCTGCGCTGCATAAATTTACTCGAGATCCCGGACGGCGGCGAGCTTGAGCTTGGAAGCGATAAGATAAGCTTCGACGGTAAAATTTCGAAAAAAGATATGCTGCCGTTTCGCGAGCACACGGGGATGGTCTTTCAGAGCTTTAATCTATTTCCGCACCTAACGGCTCTACAAAACGTAACGGAAGGTCCCGTGCAGGTGCTTAAAATCTCGAAAGAGCAGGCAGAAATTGAGGCCCTGGCGCTACTTGAAAAGGTCGGGCTAAAGGGCAAGGAGCACGAGTATCCAAGCAGGCTCTCGGGCGGTCAATCGCAGCGAGTGGCGATAGCGCGAGCGCTTGCGATGAAACCGTATTTTTTGCTTTTGGACGAGCCTACGAGCGCGCTTGATCCGGAGCTTGAGGCGGAGGTTTTGAAGGTTATCGGCGGGCTCAGCAAGGAGCGCGACTCGCTCATCATCGTCACGCATAATATGAACTTCGCCCGCAAAGTCGCGGATAGGATTTTATTTTTAGAGCGCGGCAATATCGAATTTGACGGTACGGCGGAGGAGTTTTTCAGCAGTGATTCGCCGCGCATAGTCAAATTTATCTCGGCGATGGATTTTTAAATTTAAAGGAAAAAAATGAAAATAGATACGCTAATCGTAAAAGGTATCGAAGCTAAAAACAACCCTCACGGCGCGGTCGTTCCGCCTATCTATCTAGCCACGACGTTTGCGCAAGACGGCTTGGACGACTTTCAAAAGTATGCCTATTCTCGTAGCGCAAATCCGACGCGAAATGCATTTGAGGAGCTTTTCGCCAAATTTGAAGACAGCAAATACGCCTTTGCTTTGGCTTCGGGCATGGCGGCGACCTCGGCGGTTTTTAATCTGCTAAAAAGCGGCGACAAGGTGCTTTTAAATAGCAATGTTTACGGCGGCACTTACCGCTACGCAAACGGTATTTTTGCAAATTTCGGGATTAAATTCGAACTCGTCGATGATCTAAATAAAATCTCTCGTTTGGATGAGGACGTTAAGATGATATTTATCGAGACGCCGTCAAATCCGCTGCTGCGAGTAACGGATATCGCGCGACTAGCCGAGCTGGCTCGCAAAAACGGCGCGCTTGTCGTCGTCGATAATACTTTTTTGACGCCGTACTATCAAAAAGCGCTAAAATTCGGTGCCGACATCGTCGTTTATAGCGCGACGAAATACATCGGCGGGCATGCAGACGTAATCGCCGGAGTCGTAACGACCGACAACGATGCGCTAGCAGAGCATATAGCTTTTATAAAAAATACTCTAGGCGCGACGCTAAGCCCTGCTGATGCTTATAATCTAATAAGAGGTCTTAAAACTCTTAGCGTGAGATTTGATAGGCAAAGCGAAAATACTCTAAAAATCATAGAATTTCTAGAAAAAAACTCAGCCGTCAAAACCGTACACTATGCAGGCTCGTATTCGCCGGAGGAGAAAAGTATTCAAAACACCCAAGCCGGCGGTATCGGCGCACTCATATCCCTAGAGCTAAACGAAAAATACGACTATAAAATTTTCGCTAAATCCCTGGAGCTTTTTGATCTAGCAGTGAGTCTTGGCGGCGTGGAGAGCCTGATCTGCCACCCGGCCTCGATGACGCACGAGTCCTATTCACCGCAATTGCAAGCCCAAATCGGCATTACGCAAGGTTTGTTACGCCTTGCCGTCGGTATCGAAAATTCGGATGATTTGATCGCGGATATAGCTCAGGCGATAAATAAGGCTAAAATTTAACTCTACTTGCCGTCTTGGCGCTTTTATCGCTCGGGCTAAATTTATCAAATTTAGCCTTGGCTAGGCGGGCAAAATGGGTGCGCCTAGTTTGCTAAAGCGGCACCCGGCGCCAAGGCGGGCGAATTTATAAATTG
>CAUQOI010000043.1:0-15121 GCA_963519525.1 uncultured Campylobacter sp. | reverse complement strand
AACTTATGACATCCACCTTGTAAGGGTGGCGCTCTACCAACTGAGCTAAGCGACCAAAAAGACTAAATCGTGGCGACCCTTAAAGGATTTGAACCTCTGTTGCTACACTGAGAGAGTAGAGTCCTGGGCCACTAGACGAAAGGGTCTATGTAAAAAAATGGTGTCCTGTGCTGGACTCGAACCAGCGACCCCTTCATTAAAAGTGAAATGCTCTACCGACTGAGCTAACAAGACATTTTTCAAAAAACGAAACGTGATTATATATAAAAAAGGCTGATTTGTCAAGACAAAAAGCCGCTGTTTTTTAAATTTAGCCGCAAATTTGATTTGATTTAACAAATTTTGCGTTCGTTAAAATCACGGAAAAAGTCAAATTTGGCCCAAATTTAAAAAGGCGAAATTTGACTGAAAAACTAAAAGGGATTTTTCAATCCCTTAAATTTAGCAAGAAAAGCAGGTTTTAAACTCGTATGGAGTAGGTCGTGCTTCGTACGGCCATACTTGACTCTCGAATTTATAATGCTGATACGCGTTTATAAACGTCGGAGTCATGATTGGGCGCAGGTATTCATTATCGCGAATTAGCGCCTCAAGGCTACCCCTTAGCGTATGAGGGAGCTGCTCGATACCGCGTTCGCGGATCTCGTCAAGCGTGAGTTTAAATAAATTTTCATCCATCGGGCCGACCGGTTCCATCTTGTGTTTTACGCCGTCAAGTCCAGCCATCAGCATCGCTGAAAAGGCCAAATACGGGTTTGCCGTACCGTCAGGAAATCGCATCTCGGCGCGGACCGATTTTTCTCCCGAGCCGTATGGGATGCGGATCGAGGCAGAGCGGTTTTGGCTAGAATACGTTAGGATTGACGGTGCTTCAAAGCCCGGGATCAAGCGTTTGTAGCTGTTTGTGCTAGGGTTTGTAAAGGCTGCTACGCTCCTTGCGTGTTTTAAGATTCCGCCGATGTACCAGCGGGCAAAATCGCTTAAATTTGCGTATTTTCCTTCGCCGTAGAACAAGTTTTTACCGTCTTTCCACACCGACTGATGCACGTGCATGCCGCTGCCGTTGTCGCCGTAGAGCGGTTTTGGCATAAACGTCGCCGTTTTTCCGTTTAGGTGAGCGACCATTTTAACGACGTATTTGTAAATTTGCACGTTATCGGCGGCCTCAAGAAGGGTGCCGAATTTAACGCCCAGCTCGCCTTGACCTTGCGCGACCTCGTGGTGTCCTAGCATGACTTCAAGGCCTACTTGCTCTAAAACCTGCATCATCTCGGCGCGTAGATCGACCATGCTGTCGGTCGGTTGCGTCATCAGATAGCCGCCTTTTCTTCTTGGGCGGTGGCCTGTGTTGTAGCTGTCTTTAAAATCTCTAGCGTCGTTCCACTCGCCTTCTTCGCTATCTACTTCAAACATCGCGCAGTTTGGGCTGTCTACTATTTTTACGTTATCAAATATAAAAAACTCGTTCTCCGGCCCAAAATACGCCACGTCCCCCATGCCGCTTTCTTTGACGTAAGCCATGGCTTTTTTGGCTATCGAGCGCGGGCATTTTTCGTAAATTTGACCCTTGTAAATGTCGTAAATATCGGCAAAAACCACGACCGTAACGTCGGCGGTAAATGGATCTAAAAAGGCGCTGGTCGCCTCGGGGCACATCAGCATATCGCTTCTTTCGATCGGTTGCCATCCTCCTAGCGAGCTCGCATCCATCGGTATGCCGTTTACGAAGTGATCTTTTTCTACGAATTTTATGTTATAAGATATGCTGTGCCAAGCGCCGTTCATATCGGTAAATCTAAAATCCACGAATTTGACTTCGTGTTCTTTGCAAAAATCAAAAAAATGATCGACGCTTTTTACGAATTTTCCCATTTTTCGCTCCTGTGTTTATTGATTTCGTAATTTTATCATAAAATTTTACTTTTAAGATTAATTTAAATAATTTTTTCTACCCGATCTAAAATTTTACAAATTCTCTATCGCGGTTTTGAAATACCGCACACTTGCTAAAGCCGAAATTTCTAGCTATTTGCTCGCATTTTTCGCCGTTTAGGCCGACTTGATCCTTTGCATGCGCGTCCGAGCCAAACGTGATTGGGATGTCCTTTTCAGCGATCATTTCTAGCAAATTTACGCTCGGATACTGCTCGCTGATCGGTTTTCTAAAACCGGCCGCATTTATCTCCGCCGTCAAATTTGCCTTTTTTATAGCCTCGATCGCGTCTTTGGCAAGGAGTCTAATGTCGGTTTTTGGCATAAATTTAAATACCTTTAGCAAATCCAAATGCCCGACTATGTCAAATTTACCCGACTTTGCCATCTTTTCGACGCAGTAAAAATAATCCCGCCAAATTTGATCTATATCGCGTTTTTCGTATTCGCCGATAAATTCGGGATTGTCAAAGCCCCAGCCGCCCAAAAAATGCACCGAACCGATGAGGTAATCGACCTTGCGCCCTAAAACCCGCTCGTCCATAAAGCCCTCTAAAAAATCGACTTCGTAACCGAGCAAAATTTTGATCCGCCCGTCAAATTCGTCTCTGAGGCGCAAAATTTCGCTCTCATAAGCGTCCATTTGCGAAAATTCCATACGGTACGCTTCGTCAAATTTCATCGGCGCGTGATCGCTAAAGCCAAAATACTCGCAGTTTGAATTTATCGCGCTTAAAACATACTCTCTAGGCTCATCTACGGCGTGTTTGCAAAGCGGCGTGTGGTTGTGTAGATCGACTCTCATTTTTATCCTTAAATATTTTGCAAATGCTACCTAAAATTTAATAAATTTAAGGATAAAGTTCGGGTTTTTAAACTTATATTTCGTTAATTTTCTATATAATCAGCCCAAATTTAAATAGGAGATTTTATGACGCAAGAAGAACTTGACGCCTTGATGGCGGGCGATTTTGAAGATGAAGAGATCGGCGAGGAAACAGCGAAAGAAACTACGCCGCCTGCGGAAGAGAGCGCGAAAAAAACCGACCCGGCGCCGAGTGAACAGATAATAAACTACGAGGGCACCGAGATGCGTATATCCTCAAATATGCCGTGGCCTCCGCCTCCACCGACGGATGATCACAAGATGGTTCATCAGTTAGACGACGTCACAAAGGATAGCGAGGAAAAAGCCACGCAGATGTTTGACAAGCTTGATGCGATCAATAACTTTTCTATGGACGCGGAGAGCGGACTTAGCGAGATTATCAGCGGTATCGAGGCTAATATTGAAATTTTTACGAAACTACACGAAAAATTCCCGAACATCGCTGCGTTTTCCGAAGCGCTAGAGAAAAATAACGCCCTAAAAAGCTCCGCCGAAATGACGCTAGATAACGTCAGAATGGCCGAAGACGAGATCATGATGGCGATGGATATGATGCAGTATCAAGACATCCACCGTCAAAAGATCGAGCGCGTTATCAACGTTATGCGCGCGCTTAGCAAGTATATGAGCAGCCTGTTTGAGGGCAAGATCGACGACGATAAGCGCGTAGCCTCGGCCGTACATATCGCTGGCGATACGCACACCGAAAACCTCGTCAGTAACGACGACATCGAAGCTCTGATAGAAAGTTTGGGCAAAAAATAGTGCTAAAGCCCGAGCTTTTATCTCCCGCGGGGAATTTAACCAAGCTAAAAATAGCTCTAGAGTACGGTGCGGACGCGGTTTATGCATCGGTGGCGAGCTTTTCGCTTCGCACTCGTTCGGCGCGCGAATTTAACCTTGAAACCTTTAAAGAAGCTATCGAATACACGCACGCAAAGGGCAAGAAATTTTACGCGACGGTAAACGCGTTTCCTTTTAATTCGCAAATAGAGCCGCTAAAGCGCCACTTGCAAACGATATCGGCAATGAAACCCGATGCCTTTATCATCGCTACTCCAGGCGTCATGAGCCTGGCAAAAGAGATAGCCCCGGACATCGAGATCCACCTCTCGACGCAGGCAAACGTTATGAACGCGCTGGATGCCAAAATCTACCACGAAATGGGCGCAAAACGCATCGTCGTAGCGCGCGAAATGAGCCTAAAAGACGTCGTGAAGATAAAAGAGCAAATCCCGACGCTCGATATCGAAATTTTCGTGCACGGCTCGATGTGCTTTGCTTACTCGGGACGCTGTTTGGTTAGCGCGGTACAAAGCGGCCGCCAGTCAAACCGCGGCAGCTGTGCCAATGACTGCAGGTTTAAATACGAGCTCTACGCCAAAAATCCCGAGAGCGGGACGCTGTTTCGCCTAGAGGAGGACGAAAGCGGCACGCACATAATGAACTCCAAAGACTTAAATTTATCCGCGCACATCAAAGATATCATCGAAAGCGGCGCTGTCGATAGCCTAAAGATCGAAGGCCGCACAAAAAGCGAATACTACGCCGCCTGCGCGACTAGAGCCTACCGCATGGCCGTCGATGACGCAGCGGCCGGCAAATTTGACGCGCAAATTTACGCCGGTGAGCTAAATACGCTAAAAAATCGCGGCTTTACCGACGGCTACCTTGTAAATCGCCCGTTTGAAAAGGCTGATACGCAAAATCACGCCAGCAGCCTAGAGGAGGGCACCCATCAGGTAAACGCCATGACTTTAGACGGCGAGTTTTTTAAATGCAAATATAAAATTTTCCCGGGCAACGAGTATGAGATCGTAGCCCCGCTAGGCGCTCAGATAGATGAGTGCGAGAGCGAAATATCGCAAATTTTCGGTCGCGACGGTAAGAAATTTATCAAATTTAAAAAGCTCGTAACTAAAAAAGGCAAGGAAATAGCAGAAATCCACAGTGGCAACGAAAACGAAGTAAATTTGGGCGCAAGGCTGCCTAAATTTAGCTTTTTAAGAGAGGAAATAAAATGAAATTTGTATCTATAATAATGGGAAGCAAGAGCGACTACGACGTAGTTAGCGAGGCGGCAAAGGTGCTTGAAAAATTTAACGTCCCTTACGAGCTAATCATCAGCTCGGCGCACAGAAGTCCGAAGCGAACGAGCGAATACGTCGCCGCAGCCGAGGAAAAGGGTGCGCAGGTATTTATCGCGGCGGCCGGTATGGCGGCGCACTTGGCGGGCGCTATCGCGGCAAACACCACTCGTCCCGTGATCGGCATACCGATGGCAGGCTCCGCGCTTAGCGGCGTAGACGCGCTTTATTCGACCGTGCAGATGCCAGGCGGCATGCCTGTGGGCACGGTGGCGATCGGTAAGGCCGGCGCGGTAAACGCAGCCTATCTAGCGCTACAAATTTTAGCCCTAAACGACCAAAATCTAGACGAGACTTTAAAAGCCGACCGAGCGGCGAAAGCTAAGCAGGTAGAGGAAGACTCGGCGAAGGTGGAAGTTTTACTCGCCTAAAGGAGCAAAGATGCAGACATACCTAAATATAGACGAATTTTGTAAGCTCGTGCACCTGGAGCGCGAGGTGATCGAGGGGATGATAAACCGAGGCGTGCTAAATACGAAAGAAGAAGACGGCGAGATCCTCATAGAGGCTAGCCAAGGCACGATGAGCGTGGTACCTAGCGTCGTGGCCGTACCTGCGTCCCAGATCGGCGCGGATGGCTTTAGTTTCGTAGAAAAGACGATCGGCACGATATTAAATTTACACGAAAAGGTGCTAGACGCCAAAGACGAGACGCTAGAGACCCTACGCAACGAAAATAAATTTTTAAAAGAGGCGTTAATCTCGATGCAAGAGCTCTACGACGAGGATAGAAAAACGGTCGAAACGCTAACGTCGCAGCTAAAAAATTCGCAAGATGAAGTCGAGTTTTTAAAGCGAAAATACAAACTTATGTGGAACAAAGCGGTTGAAAATTTTAAAGGTAACAAGGAGTAGTCGTGGAAATTTTAGCGGTAGAGGGTTTTAAAATTTGCGGATTAAAAACTCGCACCAAAAATGCCGACGAGATAAACGGCGACGGTAAAATCCCGGCCTTGTGGGCTAAATTTATGAAAGAATTTTATGACGGCAAGAGTGAAATTTACGGCGTTTATTGTAGTTACGAAAACGGCATAAACGGGCTTTACGATTTATTTATTGGCACGAAGTCGCTTTGCCATGGCGGCGAAATTTTAGAGATAAAAGGCGGCAAATACGCTTTTTTTAGCTTTCCAAACGAGCCGCAAAACGTAGCAAAATTTTGGGGAGAAATTTGGAAATATTTTGAAGGCTCAAAGTTAAAAAGAGCTTACGAAACGGACTTTGAGTTTTACGGCGGCGACGAGATAAAAATTTCTATCTCGGTTTTAGATTAGGAAAAAATGGACAACAAAAATAGCGGATCGATCTTAGGCTTTATCGAAAAATTCGGCAACAAACTGCCAAACCCTACCATGCTTTTCGTCTATCTTTCGGTTATTACGATTTTGCTGTCGTTTGTGCTAGAAAAGCTTGGCGTGGGCGTCAGCTATCAAGCTATCAAGGACGGGCAGATCTCACAGCTAAGCGCAAACGTCGTAAATTTGCTCTCGGCTGATAGCATTAGGACTTTTGTCTCGTCCGTGCTTAAAAACTTCACCGGGTTTTATCCTCTAGGCGTGGTTTTTGCGATCATTTTAGGTATCGGCGTGGCGGACAAGGCCGGGCTTTTATCGGCGCTCGTTAAAAAAATCGCTCTAAATTCGTCCAAAAAATGGGTAACTCCTATCGTGATCTTTTTGGGCGTGATGTCAAATGTTGCCTCCTCAGTCGGCTACGTCGTATTGATACCGCTCGGGGCTATTTTGTTTGCGGGCTTTGGACGTCATCCTATCGCGGGGCTGGCGGCGGCTTTTGCGGGCGTTAGCGGCGGCTGGTCGGCAAATCTGCTAATCGGTACAAACGATCCGATGTTTGCGGCATTTTCTACTCAGGCGGCTAGCGTGCTAAATCCGGATTATGTCGTTTTAGCTACGGCAAATTGGTACTTTATGATAGCTTCGACATTTTTGATCGTGATCGTGGGCTCGTTTGTAACCGATAGGATCGTCGAGCCTAGGCTGGGTAAATTTAGCTTTGAGGGCGCGTTAAATTTAGACGAGCGCGGCGAGATCAGCGCAGAGCAAAGGCGCGGGCTAAAATTTGCCCTCATCGCGTCGGTTATTTTTATGGTTCTTTTGCTGACGGCGCTTTTACCGTCAAATTCGCTCTTTGGCACAAAAGAGGGCGAGGGCTTTACGAAGTCCGTTTTCATGCACTCTATCATCATTTTTATGATGCTATTTTTTATAGCGGCGGGCACGGCTTACGGCGCAGGAGCCGGGACGATAAAAAACAGCGGCGATGCGGTTAAATTTATGGAGCAAGCCGTCGCCGAGCTATCGGGATTTTTGGTTTTGATATTTTTCGCGGCTCAGTTTACCTATCTGTTTAACGCCTCGAACATCGGGCTGGTGTTATCGATAAAAGGCTCGGTTTTCTTAAAAGATATCGGCCTAACCGGGCTTAGCCTTATCATCGTCTTTATAGTCGTGATCGCGTTTATAAATTTATTTATCGCCGTGGATTCGGCTAAATGGGCGATGATGGCGCCTATTTTCGTGCCGATGTTTATGAATCTAGGCCTCTCGCCCGAGCTAACGCAGGCTGCTTTTAGGATAGGCGACTCGACGACGAATATCATAACGCCCTTGATGCCGTTTTTCGTGCTGATAGTGGCGTTTATGCAGCGCTACGACAAGGGGCTAAAAATCGGCTCTGTAGTCTCGATAATGCTGCCCTACACGGTCGCATTTTTGATCTCGTGGGCGGCGCTGATATCGGTTTGGTACGTTTTTGACCTGCCTTTAGGGCCTGGCGCGGTTATACATTATCTAAAATAAAATTTTAAAAAGGAAGAAAAATGACGTTTTCAGAGATTATTTTGACGTTGCAAAACTACTGGCGCGAGCAGGGTTGCGTGATACTGCAGCCATACGATATGCCTGCGGGTGCGGGCACCTATCATCAGGCGACTTTTTTAAGGAGCCTCGGGCCAAAGCCGTGGGCGACGGCGTACGTTGCCCCTTCTCGTCGCCCGACCGACGGTAGATACGGCGAAAACCCAAACCGCCTGGGTGCATATTATCAGTTTCAGGTACTCATTAAACCAAGTCCGGAAAATATACAGGAGCTTTATCTAAAAAGCCTTGAAAAACTCGGGTTAAATTTGAAAAATCACGACATCCGCTTCGTCGAGGATAACTGGGAGAGCCCGACGCTGGGCGCTTGGGGGCTGGGCTGGGAGGTCTGGCTAGACGGTATGGAGGTGACGCAGTTTACGTATTTTCAACAAGTAGGCGGCATCGTGTGCGAGCTGGTTTCGGCTGAGATCACCTACGGCCTCGAGCGCCTTGCGATGTATCTGCAGGACGTAAATAGCGTCTATGATATCGTTTGGGACGATAGGGGCGGCAATATCGTGACCTACGCCGACGTGCATAAGCAGGGCGAATTTGAGTGGAGCAAATATAACTTTGAGATCGCGGACGTTGATATGCTGTTTCGCCAGTTTGAAAATGCATTTGGCGAGTGCAAACGCTGCTTGGAGGCTAAAATTTCGCTACCTGCATATGATTATTGTATGCTTGCAGCGCATACGTTTAACGTCCTTGACGCGCGCGGAGCGATCAGCGTAACGCAAAGGCAAGACTACATCCTAAAAATCCGCGAACTAGCCAAAGAGTGCGCACTGACGTATAAAGCTAGCATCGATGCCGCGAACGACGCGAAGGGCAAATAAAATTTGATGAAAATCGGCGAAATTTATAAAATTTTAGACGAGATTAGCCCGTTTGCGAATCAAGAGGAATGGGATAATAGCGGACTGCTCGTAGGCTCGTTTGAGACGGGCGTGGAGCGCGTTTATCTTAGCCTTGACATTGATGACGAGCTTTTGGATGAGGCACAGCCAAATTCGCTTATCATTACGCATCATCCGCTCATTTTCAAGGGGCTAAAATCGCTAAATTTGGACACATATCCAAGCAGCCTAATTGCAAAGATGATGGCTAAAAATTTAAGCCTGATCGCGATGCACACGAACTATGATCTAAGTCATCTAAATGAGTACGTTCTGAGTGAAATTTTGGGCTTTGCGCCAAAGGAGCACGATGGATTCGTGCTTTATGCGGATGTAAATTTGAGCTTTGACGAGCTTTGCGATAGGGTAAAAACAAAGCTAAATTTAAGCTATCTAAGGGTTTGCAAAGGACGAAAATTTGATCATAATGCGCCTATAAAACGCCTTGCATTTTGCACGGGAAGTGGTGGGGATTTGATAGATGGCGTCAAAGCGGATGTGTTTTTAACCGGGGATCTGAAGTACCACCAAGCCATGAGCGCCGCGCAAAATAATCTTACTATGCTAGACATCGGACACTTTGAGAGCGAGCGGTATTTTGGGGAGTCGCTTGCAAAATATTTGCAAATTTTGCCGATTCCTACTATAATATCCAACTCAAAAAACCCGTTTTCATACAGTTAAAGGAAAAAGATGAATAAATATTTAGAACAGCTAGTCGAGCTCTCAAGTATCGATAAAGATATCGACGATTTTACGCCGCGCCTTGAGAAGGTTCAAAGCGTTTTAAAAGCGACTAAAGACGAGCAGGTGGCGATTTTATCGCAGATCGAGGACGCGACCACGAGCGTGACCGAGCTAAAAAATCAAAAATCTCAAACCAACGCGCACATAGCCGAATTTAGCGCAAAAATAAAAGACGTCGCCAAAAAAAGCGGCGCTGCAAAAACCGAAAAAGAGATAAAAGCGCTTCAGCTAGAAGATGAGCTAGCTAAAGAACAGCTAGAAGCGGCAAACGAAGAGGTCGAAAGACTAGAAAAAATCATAGATAGCAAAAATGCGCTTAAAAGCGAGCTTGAGGCGAAGGCTGCGGAGCTTAGCGAAAATTTGACCAAAATCGAGAGCGAGATTTCAGCCGAAGTTAGCGCTATCGAACAGCAAAGAGATGAAATATACGCTAAGAAAAATAAACTCGTCGGCGAGATGAATCAAAAAATCTTGACGTTTTACGAGAAAATCCGCAAATGGGCGCACAACACCGCCGTCGTGCCGGTCAAAAAACAGGCCTGCTACGGCTGCTTTATGCAGATAAACGACAAGACTTATTCTGCCGTCATCAAGGGCGAAGACATCGTGACCTGCCCTCACTGCGGCCGAATTTTATACAAAGAAGCGGCGAACTAGCCTTTAAATTTGATAATAATTTATTACGTTTTAGTCCTCGCGGCGTTTGCCTTGGGGGCTTTACCGCTTGCGATTTTAGCTTTTAAGAAAAAATATAGAGCCTCGATCCCCGCTAGATTTTTTTTGTTTAAAAATCCCAAATTTGACGCCTCTCGCGTGCATTTTCACGCGTGTAGTTTCGGCGAGGTGCGCTCTATCGCGCCGCTAGTTAGCAGATTTAAAGACGCGGCCGCAGTCTCGGTCGTAACCAAAACCGGTTTTGACGAGGCGAAAAAAATCACGCAAAATACGCGCTTTTTGCCGTTTGAGATATTTTTGCCGTTTTGGCTAAAGCCTGCTAAAATAACGGTTATTTTTGAGGCCGAGCTTTGGCTGGGGCTTGTTTTTTGGGCTAAATTTAAGGGCTCGCGCGTCATTTTGATAAACGCTAGGATTTCTGATAGAAGCTACAAAAGCTATCTAAAATTTGGCTTTTTTTACAGGTATTTGTTTAAATTTATAGATAAAATTTATGCCCAAAGCGATCTGGATAAACAGCGCCTGCAGCGGCTTGGCGCTAAAAATATCGTCGTTAGCGGCAATATAAAATCAGCCTTTTTACCAAGCCCGAGTAAAATTTACGCCAAACCAAAAGAGCGCGTGGTCGTGCTAGCTAGCACTCATGCAGGCGAAGAAGAGCTGATTTTGCGCGAGTTAAATTTGGACGCAAACGATAAGTTGATACTCGTGCCGCGCCATCCGGAGAGGTTTGGCGAAGCGGGCGATATTTTGGCTAAATTTGCCGTAAAAAACGGACTTAGTTTTGCTAAATTTAGCGAAACTAAAAACTTTAACGCGCAGTGCGTGCTGGTGGATGCGATGGGCGAGCTGGTAAATATTTATAAATTTAGCGACGTCGTCGTGCTGGGCGGTAGCTTCGTGCCAAACGTTGGCGGACACAATCCGATCGAGGCGGCGCAGTTTGAAAACGCGGTGATAAGCGGGGAGTTTATATTTAACCAAAAAGCCCTGTATAGCGCGGTTGATGGGATAAAATTTGCAAAAGCGGGCGAGATAAGTTCGCTTTTAAGGCAAAATTTACCCAAAGCAAAAATCGTCGCCAAAGGCGATGCGAGCGAGATTTTAAAAGATATTGAGGAAAATTTATGAAAGAAGAAAAAGCCTATAAACTGCTGGCGATCCAGGAAGGCATCTCAAACAACGAGGCAAAGGAACTAATCGACGCAGGGCTAGTTAGCGCCAAAGGACAGAGGATCGCCGTGGCGCGCGCAATGATGAGCGCGGCGACTAAATTTAACGTGCAAAAACTACCGCGTCCAAGCGTAATTTTTGAGGATGAAAATCTGATCGCGGTCGATAAGCCGGCGTTTTTAACCTCCGAAAAAGTGAGCGAAACTTATAAATTTCCGTTGCTTCACAGGCTTGATAAAGAAACTAGCGGCGTGCTTTTACTCGTGAAAAACGAGGAATTTCAAAAAAAAGCGATCGAGGAGTTTAAAAACTGCCGCGTAAAAAAAGAGTACGTCGCAGCGGTAAAAGGTATCGTGAGCGAGGAATTTGGCGTAAACGAACCCATAATCACGCTAAAAAACAGAGGCGGAGCATTTTCTAAGATATCGCCAAACGGCAAAGAGGCGTTTTCGCACGTGACGCCGGTGATGGTCGCAGGCAAAAAAAGCCTAGTAAAAGTCGAGATAAAAACCGGCAGAACGCACCAAATCAGAGTGCATCTAAATCACGCGGGATACGGGATCGTCGGCGATGAAAAATACGCTAAAAATAAATCCGCGAGAATGTATCTACATGCTTACAAAATCGAGCTTTTAGGGTATAAATTTAGGTCAAATTTGAGCAGTGATTTTAACAAGCTCGGTTTTGAAATTTCAAGAAATTTTGAGATTTAAAGAGCGATAAAGCTTAAATTTAATAAAATAAGCGCTTTAGCTATAAATGTAAATAAAAGGTAGAATGTGTTTGAGCAAATCAGCGAGTCGTTTCGTTTAGCCGTTAGTAAAATTCGTTTCGTAGACGATGAAAAAGCGCTAAATAACGCGCTTGACGTGCTTAAAAAAGCACTACTAAAAGCCGACGTTCATCACAAAGTTACCAAAGAATTGCTAGCTCTCATAGAGGCCGATCTAAAGCAAAGAGGAATAGGCCAAAAGCAGTTTTTAGACGCCATAAAGTCAAATTTGACGAAGGTTTTAACCGCACCGGGCAACCAGGGCTTTGTATTTGCGCCTGTAGCTCCTACGATCGTGCTGATGGCAGGCTTGCAAGGTAGTGGAAAAACCACTACGACGATAAAACTAGCTAATTATCTAAAACTTAGAAAGAAAAAAGTTTTAGTCGCAGCGTGCGATTTGCAACGCTTGGCAGCCGTCGAGCAACTTCGTCAGCTTTGCGAAGCAAACGAGATAGAGCTTTTTAGCATAGAAAACGAAACCGATCCTCTAAACGTAGCCAAACAAGCGCTAGCTAAGGCAAAAAGCGGGCTTTACGACGTACTTTTGGTCGACACGGCGGGACGCCTAGCGATAGACGAAGCTTTGATGAATCAGATAAAAGATATCAAATCAGCGCTTGAGCCGCATGAAATTTTTTACGTAGCCGACGCTATGAGCGGACAAGACAGCGTAAAAACCGCAAGTACGTTTAACGATGCGCTAAAAATAAGTGGCGTGGTGCTAAGCAAATTTGACTCTGACAGCAAAGGCGGCGTAGCTATCGGCATAGCCAAGCAGTTAAATATACCGCTTAGATTCGTAGGTATCGGCGAAAAAGTCGGCGATATGGAGAGCTTTATCCCTGAGCGTATCGTAAGCCGCATAATGGGCGAGGGCGACTTGGCGACGTTGGTTGAGAAAACGAGTGCCGTAATAGATGAGCAAGAAGCAAAAAGAATAAATAAAAAGATCAAAAAAGGGCAGTTTAACTTTAACGACTTTTTATCGCAAATGGAAAGCGTCAAAAAGCTTGGAAATATGAAAAGCCTAATCGGTATGATACCGGGCCTCTCAAGCGTGGCAAATCAGATAAAAGATATCGACCTTGATAACTCGAAGGAAATTTTACATATCAAAGCTATGATAAATTCGATGACGCAAAAAGAACGCGAGAATCCTGACTTGTTAAATAATAGCCGAAAAAGACGTTTGGCTGCGGGATCTGGACTATCTCAAGTAGAGGTAAATCGCTTTTTGAAGCAGTTTGAAAATGCATCAAAAATAGCAAAGAGGTTTTCTGGTAAAGAAGGTCTAAAAGGGCTTGGAAATTTACTAAACCAAGCTAAAAACTCTCGCCCTAATTAAAGGGCTTAAATTTGGCTACGAGCGTGGCTAAATTTAAGCCTATTTAAAAAACAGAAGGAGAAATATAATGGCAACAGTAGTAAGACTAACGAGAATGGGACGCAAGAAAAAACCTTTTTATCGTATAGTCGTAACGGATAGCAGAAAAAGAAGAGACGGCGGCTGGATAGAGTCGATCGGTTACTACAATCCTATGGTTGAGCCTGAGGTAGTAAAATTTGACGCTGAGCGCTTGGCTTACTGGAAAGGCGTCGGTGCGAAACTTAGCGACAGGGTTGCAAAAATAACTAGCAAATAATTAAAAAATGGTAGAAAATTTTTTACTTGAATACGCTAAGCTCATCGCTGATTTTCCGGATAAAGTGAAACTCGAGCGAGTCGAGCTTGGCGAAAATTTTGCCGAGTTGATAATCTACGCCGATAAAGTCGATACAGGCAAACTTATCGGCAAAGACGGCAGGATGATAAACGCGATAAAGACCGTAATCGTGGGCTATAAAGCCAAAGATGCGACATCATACCGCGTTACGGTAAAGCCTCTTGAGTGAGCTTATAGAAGTCGCATTGCTTGGCAAAACGGTAGGATTAAAGGGGTTTGTCAAGCTTCATAATAAAGGCGACTTTCCTAACCAGTTTAAAAAAAATGCTATATTTTGCGATAAAGACGGTAAAGAACTCGTCGTAAAAAGCTACAATCATACAAACGATACGATCTCTTTTTACGGCTTTGAGGATATAGATAGCGCAAAAACTCTTACAAATAAAACAATCTACACTACAAAAGAAGAAACTAGAAAAAACTGCAAACTAAAAAAGGGCGAATTTTTCTATTTTGATGTCATCGGTTGCGAAATTTATGAAAATAACCAAAGACTCGGCGAAGTAGAGGATATAGACGAGGTCGGCGCAAATCATCTATTTCTAGTAAAAACAGATGAAAATTTGATTTCCAAAGGGTTGGAAAAAAGTTTTTATATTCCGTATATCGACGTTTATATAGAAAAAGTCGATGTGGAAAATAAAAAAATTTATACCAAAAATGCTATCTTAATTCTAGAAAATTCCTGATGAAATTTACCTTTGTTACGCTTTTTGAAAGCCTTGTTCGGCCTTATTTTGAAGATAGTATTTTGGGTCGTGCCATAAAAGAAAAACTTATCTCAATTGATTTTTTAAACCCCCGGGATTTTAGTGCCGATAAGCATAAAAAGGTAGATGATTATATGGTTGGCGGTGGCGCAGGGCTACTCATGACGTGTCAGCCTCTTGATGATACTTTAAATTCTTTACTAAAAAATAAGCCAAAACCCCATACTATTTTTCTTGCGCCTGCCGGGAAAAAATTTACCCAAAACGATGCTAGGCGTCTGGCAAAAAAAGAACATATTTGTCTGGTTTGCGGTAGGTATGAGGGCATAGATGAGCGAATAGTAGAAAAATACGCAGATGAAATGTTTTGTATCGGTGACTTTGTGATGACCGGAGGAGAGCTGGCGGGGCTTTGTATTGCCGATGCGATTTCTCGCAATATTGACGGCGTTTTGGGAAATAATCAAAGTCTTGAAGTTGAAAGTTTTGAAGGCGATTTACTTGAGGCTCCGTCTTTTACAAAACCTAGTGATTACAAAGGTTTTGGTGTGGTTTCAGCGTTTTTAAAGGG
>CAUQOI010000042.1:0-15339 GCA_963519525.1 uncultured Campylobacter sp. | reverse complement strand
AATGGAGCGGGAAACGAGATTCGAACTCGCGACCCCAACCTTGGCAAGGTTGTGCTCTACCCCTGAGCTATTCCCGCACCGTTTGAGAAGTCGCAATTTTAGCAAAAACGTTTTCATTTGTCAAGAAAATTTCAAAATTTTTACGATTTCGCCCGCTTTTAGCTCGCCGAGGCTTTCGCTTGTTACCAAAACGGCGTTACTTTTAATGAGCGGAGTTATCATGCCAGAGCCGAATTTATTATTATCCGTCACACTAAATTTGCCCTCCAAAAAGCTACCGAGCACGATGTTTTGACGTCCCGATTTTATTTTTATGTCTTGATTTAGGGCGGCGTCAAATTTTTCTAGTCGCGCGCCCTTTAAAAAAGGAACGACTAGTAAAAAGCACATCAAAAACGCAGCCATCGGATTTCCCGGCAGGATAAATACGATTTTTTTATCTTTTATAAAAGCTTTGCTCGGTCGTCCGGGGCGGATATTTACGCCGTCGAAAAGCTCGCTAAAGCCTAAATTTAAAAGCGCCGTTTTCATAAAATCAGCCTCGCCCTTGCTCGCTCCGCCGCTTGTTATGATGACGTCAAATTCGGCCGACTCTAGCGCATGCGTCGTGCTTTCTAAGTCGTCTTTTATGATGCCCGCGTACGAGCTAGCAAAGCCGAAGCTTTGAAGCAAAGACGCGATGCCTGCGCCGTTTGCGTTATATATTTGCTCCTCGCTAGCGTTTTGCCACGGCTCGACCACTTCGTCGCCGCTTGAAAATATACCGATCTTTAGCTCGCGCTCTACGCAGACGCAGTAGATGCCCTGAGCAGCTAGCATCATTACTCTTGCGGGCGTTAAAATTTTGCCTTTTTTTAGCAAAATTTCACCCGCTTTGACCTCTTCGCCTTTGTATCTTAGGGCGTTAAATTTTTTGACTTTACTTTGCGGCGAGAGCTTACCGTCCTGCAAGACCGCATCCTCAAAAGGCACGACCGTGTCGGCATTTATAGGCATTTTTGCGCCGGTCATTATTTTTACGCATTCGCCTTTTTTTAGCGAGATCTCGGCCTCGTCGCCTGCTAGCACGGTTACCGCGATACTCAAAGGCTCGTCAAAATCGTCAAATTTGAACGCGTATCCATCCATCGCGGCATTATCAAAGGAGGGCAAATTTTTAACGGCAACTACGTCCTGGGCTAAAACTTTACCCGTCGCGCGCTCAAGGCTCATAAACTCGCCACAACCGTCAAATTTAGCTTTTTCTAGGATCAAATTTTGAGCAAGCTCTAGCGTCATTTTACTCCTCCAGCCTGCGTATTTTTGCGCCCAGAGCCGCTAGCTTGCGCTCTAGCCCCTCGTAGCCTCTATCTAGGTGATAAATTCTGTGCACGCGGCTAGTTCCGTTTGCTGCAAGAGCCGCTAGCACCAGGGCAGAGCTTGCGCGCAGATCGGTAGCCATCACGTCTGCGGCGTTTATCTCGCCTCCGCCGTAGATCGTCGCGATGTGGCCGTTTAGACGGATATCCGCACCCATACGCGTGAGCTCGCTAACGTGCATAAATCGGTTCTCAAAAAGCCTCTCGTCGATCGTACTGACGCCGTTTGCTACGAGCGAGAGCGCCATAAACTGCGCCTGCATATCGGTCGGAAAGCCCGGAAACTCAGTCGTCACGATCTCGACGGGATTTACGTTTTTAGCCGGCATTATCGTGATTTTATCTCCGTCCACGACGGTTTCAAAGCCCATTTGGTTAAATTTAGTAAGCACGGCTCGCAGATGCGCGGCGTTGGCGTTTGTGATGGTGACTTGCGAGTTCGTGATCGCTCCAGCGCAAAGATACGTGCCCGCCTCGATCCTATCGGGGATGACCGTTATCTCGCCGACGTCCAGCAGGCGCCTATCCGTGCCCTCGATCACGAGCTCGTCTGTGCCGATACCCTCGATCTTCACGCCGCCTGCGGCCAAAACCTCGCAAAGCTGCACCACCTCAGGCTCTTTGGCGACGTTGATCAGATGCGTCGTGCCGTGAGCGAGCGCGGCGGCCATGATGATGTTTTCGCTACCAGTTACCGTGATCTTGTCAAACACGATCTGCGCGCCCTTTAGCCCGTCAGGCGCCGTGGCTACGACGTAGCCTTGTTTTATCTCGATGTTTGCGCCCATCTTTTCAAGCGCGCTTAGGTGCAGATCTATCGGTCTTTGTCCGATCGCGCAGCCGCCAGGCAAACTCACCTCGCAGTGGCCAAACCTAGCTAGCAGCGGGCCAAGAACCAGGATGGAGGCGCGCATTTTGCGCACGATATCGTAGTTGGCCTTCGTGGAACTGACGTAGTTTGAGTTGATTTTTAGCGTGTGATCATCTGCAAATTCGCATTTTGCGCCCAAATTTACGAGCAGCGTCGCCAATGTTTTTATATCCGCGACGTTTGGCATGTTTTTTAGCGTCACGTCGTTTTTTATGATTAGAGCCGCGGCTATGAGGGGTAGGGCGGCGTTTTTCGCACCGCTTATGGCGACCTCGCCGCCTAGTTTTGCGTTTCCTTCGATTTCTAAATAATGCATCATCTTAAATCCTTAAATAAAATCCAAAGTATAGTGAAATTTAGCTTATAAATTTAAATTTATGCCGATATTTACCGATTTATTTATATAATCCTGCTTTTAGGCAGTTCGTCTCTACGGCTTGTCTCTTGTGATAAATTTAAATGATCTAGAAATTTTCTCCCTCGATGAACTATTACGTTCTATCTTCGGTCGAAAATTTCGTCGAAACATTTAAATTTATCACAAGATACTTCGCCTTGAAATTTAAATATAAAATAGGATGATTTAAATGAAATTTAGCATTTTTTTACCGCTAGCGCCGGTTGCGGCTTTGATTTTTAGCGGTTGCGCGAACAATACGCCCAAAATTTACCCGACCGATCAAAGCGGACAAATTTTAAACGCGAGATTTTTAAACTCGCAGCAAGACGTATTTAACGATCTAGGCGGCATAGCGCTTTCAAATTTTATGCAAGGCTTTTTAGGCAAAAAAGACGGCGGAGACTGCTCAGGCTTCGTTTCGCTCGTAAATAAAAACATAAATAACGTTTACTTTTCCGAGACGAATTTGCTCAAATTTTACGGCGAGCAAGGATCGAAATCGCAAGCTATTTATAATCTTTACAAAAAGCGAAATTTGATCTCGCAAACAAGCCCAAAGCTCGGAGATTTGGTGTTTTTTAACAACACCACGAGTCAAACCAAAGGCAAAAACAAGCAAATCATAACCCACCTTGGCATCATAGACCGCATAGAGGACGACGGAACTATAAGATTTATGCATAATACCAGAGGCAAAAACAAAAGCGGTTTTATAAATCTATTTCAAAAAAATAGCCATAAAATAGGCGGCAAAGAGGTAAACTCATACATCGTAGCGTGCAAAGGCGGCGACGCTACTTGCCTAACGTCGAACAGATTCGCCGGCTTTGGCAAGGTTAATTTTTAGCTAAATTTATGTCTAAATTTTATATGATAAAGCCTTTAAAAAGGAGCCGTTTTTGAAAGCTACGATATCGCTCATCGCATTAAATTGTCTAGTATATTTTGCCGTTTACTGCGGCATTTGCGGTAGTAATGTGACGCTTGGGCTAAATATGTTTTTCACGGACGGATTTTACGTCTGGCAGCCGGCGACCTCGATGTTTATGCATGCAAATTTAGCCCATCTGCTGATGAATATGGCTGTTTTGTATCAGTTCGGATCGCTTCTAGAGCGGTACTACGGCAGCGAAAAATTCGCCGTCGTTTACTGCGTCGGAGGCGTTTTGACCTCGCTGCTTAGTTTTATTTATATTTATGTTATGTTTAAAACTAACGGAACTTTTATAAATTTAGTCGGAGCTAGCGGCGCGATCAGCCTACTACTAGGCGTTTTGGCGTTTTTAGACGCAAACAGCCGAAAAGGGCTAATAATCGCTATCTTGCTAATGAGTTTTGCACCCGTAGCCATGGGCGTAAACGTCGCCTGGTACGCGCATATCATCGGCTTTGCGCTAGGGTATTTCGGGGTAAAATTTAAGGTGATAAAATGAGATTTTTCGATCAAATTTGGGAAATTTTAGAGTGCGGCGACAAGGAGCTTAAATTTGATAAATTTAAACGATTTTACGCCGAGTACAAGGCCGGTAAATTTGACGCGCAAATAGAAGAGGGCGGTAAATTTGACGAGATAAAACAGCTCGAGCACCCAAGCTACGCGGCATTTTGCGAGGTCGTAGCGATGAGAGAAATCGGCGGCAAAAAGCAAGCGGACAAGCAAAAAGCCTTCCTTCACTCGATCGCGCACATCGAATACAGCGCCGTAGATATCGCGCTAGATGCGGCGTATCGCTTCCGAGCGCTACCAAAAGCCTACTATGACGACTGGCTAGAGGTCGCCGAGGATGAGATCAGGCACTTTAAGATGATCGAGGATCACATGGCTAAATTTGACGTAAAATACGGCGATTTTGCCGTACACGACGGGCTTTTTATCGCTTTGCAAAATACCTCCGCGTCGCTGCTTGAGCGCATGGCGGTGCTGCCTAGATACATGGAGGCAAACGGCCTTGACGCAAACGCTTTTATGCTAAAAAAGCTGGAAAACGAGCGCGAAAAAGACGGGAGCAAGGCACGTCTTTGCGAAATTTTGCAAGTCATCTTAGACGAGGAGATCTCGCACGTCTCAAAGGGCGATCGTTGGTTTAAATTTGCCTGTGAAAAAGAGGGCGTAAGCCCCGAAATCTACGCGCAAACCGTGCAAAAAATCTACCCTAAAGCTTTTTTGCAGTCTCGCGAACTAAACGTGAGCGCGCGCCTCAAATCAGGGTTTAGCGAGGCAGAGATCGAGCGCATAAAAAATCTATCAAAGGCCAAAAAGGCGGAATAAATGAAAAAAATCTACTTTATCAGGCACGCAAAAGCCGTAGAAGAGGGCGAAGGCAGCGACTTTGAGCGCGATCTAAGCGAGCGCGGCAAAAAAGACCTAGCACTGATGTGCGAACGGCTAAAAAAACACGAGGTAAGGACGGACGCGATATTTTCAAGCCCTGCTAAACGCTGCGCCAAAACGGCTCAAAAGCTAGCCGAAGCAGTCAAATTTAAGAAGAAAATCAAATTTAAAGACGAGCTATACGGAGCGCAGACGCATGAGCTTTTAACCCTTGTAAGAGAGTTCGACGATAAATTTCAAAGCGTATTCGTCATAGCTCACAACGACGCTATAACTGAAATTTGCGAGCTTATAAGCGACGCTGCTATAGGAAATATCCCAACCTGCGGCATCTTTTGCATCGAATTTGACGGTAGCTTCAAAGAGCTAAAAGAACACGGCGCAAAGGCTCTGTTTTTTGACTATCCTAAAAAACATAAAAAATAGGGCTATTTAAAAGCTCTATTTTATTCCCGCATTTCTCATCGACTTAATTACTTCAAAAATCATCTCAAAAACATACGATAACGAGCAAAATATTTAGCAAAATAAGCATAAAAATTATCCGTTAAATTTAGCATGAAATTTGATGGATAAATTGTTTTAATTCAAAAGGTAAAATGCTAGCAAATACCGTATTTTCGGCATTTACTAAAGATATTGAGGCAATACAAAAGAGATGTAAATATTTATTTGGAAATTATAGTTTTCAATACAAAATGGCAAAAATAGTCTGCATTTTACTTTTTGCCTTACTTTTATAAGCATTAAAATCTGTGTTTTTTACCTGCGATAAAAATTTTAGATATAGCTTTACATGGGATTATTTTTTTGATTTTTTAAAAACTTTAGCAGTATATGTTTTATTGCAGATTAATTGCATATTTTTCTTGTAGGAAAAAATAAATTGGAATTTTATATCTAAAGATCTTTATATCTAAATAATTTATCTACAAAAGTCTTAGAATAAAAAATATGTAATACAAACATCTATAAAACGTGATTTATAAAAAAGAAAAAGAGGTTGAAAGAAATGGATAAATGGTGCGCTCGAAGGAATTCGAATCCCTGACCTTTTGAACCGCAATCAAATGCTCTATCCAGCTGAGCTACGAGCGCACTTTAAAAGAAATGTGAAGTATAGCCAAAGGTTTCTTAAATCTTTCATAAATTTTGATATATTTGTAAAAATTTCATTTTTTACCTACCCTACTACATCAAAATTTGCCGTAAGGCCATCAAATTTCAAATTTCTGCACCAAATTTGCCATATTTAATCGTCTATAAAAAATCTTTATGTTATCTTACGCGGTAAATTTAATTAAAAACAAGTACGCTTGATTTCAAGTGATAGCAAGCATTAAAACATAGAAATAAATTAAGGCAAAAAACCAAAAAATAACAAAAAGAGCGAATTTAAAGACCTCATGCAAAGATCAAGCTCTAAAAAAGCAAATTTCAAGCATCAGCAAGCAAAAAAGAGTAAAATTTGAAAAACGATAAAGAAAGGAAAGCCAAGTGATACATAAAATTTTGATCGCAAACCGCGGAGAGATCGCCGTTCGCGTGATCCGCGCCTGCAAAGACCTACACATCAAAAACGTCGCCATCTACACCAAGCCCGATCAAGACTGCCTGCACGTCAAAATAGCCGACGAGGCCTACCAGATCGGCATCGACCCGATCAAGGGCTACCTAGACGCCAAGCGCATAGTCGAGGTTGCAAAAGCATGCGGCGCAGACGCGATACACCCGGGCTACGGTTTTTTGAGCGAAAATTACGAATTTGCCAAAGAAGTCGAGGATGCGGGGTTGGTTTTCATCGGGCCTACCGCCGACGTCATCCGCAAAATGGGCAATAAAAACATCGCTCGCTACCTGATGAATAAAAACGGCATCCCTATCGTGCCTGGCACCGAAAAGCTAAACAACGAAACAATAGAAAACATCAAACTCTACGCCGAGCGCATCGGCTACCCTGTCATCCTAAAAGCTAGCGGCGGCGGCGGCGGACGCGGCATCCGCGTGGTGTGGAAAGAAGAGGAGCTAGAATCTAGCTTTGAAAGCTGCACGCGCGAGGCTAAGGCGTTTTTTAACAACGACGAAGTTTTCATGGAAAAATACGTCGTAAATCCTCGTCACATCGAGTTTCAAATTTTAGGCGATAAATACGGCAACATCATCCACCTAGCCGAACGCGACTGCTCGATCCAGCGCCGCCACCAAAAGATCCTCGAGATAGCGCCGAGTCCGACGATGAGCGAAAGCCTGCGAAAAAGCATGGGCGTGACCGCAGTCGCAGCAGCAAAGGCAGTAAACTATACCAACGCCGGCACAATCGAGTTTTTGCTCGACGACTATAACAACTTTTACTTTATGGAGATGAACACCCGCATCCAGGTCGAACACGGCGTGACCGAAGAGATCACGGGCGTGGATCTCATCGTGCGTCAGATCCGCATCGCAGCTGGCGAGATCCTCGACATGGAGCAAAGCGACGTAATCACGCAAGGCTTTGCGATAGAGGCGCGTATCACCGCCGAGGACGCATGGCAAAACTTCATCCCAAGCCCCGGCGAGATCACCGGCTACTACCCTGCTCTAGGCCCTTCCGTGCGCGTAGATAGCCACCTATATAAAGACTATCAGATACCGCCGTTTTACGATAGCTTGCTAGCTAAGCTCATCGTCCGAGCACCTAGCTACGATCTAGCCGTAAATAAACTAAAACGCGCGCTGGATGAGTTTACGATCGAAGGTAGCGTTAAAACTACGATCCCGTTTTTGCTCAGCATCAGCAAGGAGCGCGACTTTAGGCGAGGATTTTTCGATACGTCATACGTCGAAAACAAAATGCCTACCCTACTAGAAAGGATGAAAACCAAAGACAACGAGGATAACGAAGAGGTGATCGCCGCCATCGCCGCCGCGATACAAAGAGTAAAAGACGCTAGGAAATTTAAAGAGGAGCACGCGGATGAATGATTTTTTCGATAGTTTAAAGGATATAAAAAAAGAGCTGCAAAAGGAGCAAAATGCAAATTTGAGCTCAAATTCAGCTGCCAAAAATGCCGCAAAGCAAAATTTAAAACCTGAGCCAAAAACCTTCAGCAAAGAAGAAGCTATCGCGCACAAAGAGCAAAATTTACGCGATGAGTTTCTAGCCTACGTCAAGGACGCGGATATCAAAAAGTGCTAGTTGTGCCGTTTTCCACCCTGCCCAGCCCCTGCCCCTACCTCAAGGACAGGGACTCGCGCATGGAGTATCGCTATATAGACGGCTGCGACTTCGCCGTAAACGACGCTCTAGCTAGGCGCGGCTTTAGGCGCTTTGGCAAATATTTCTCCAAGCCAAACTGCGCGTGTTGTAGCGAGTGCGTAAATATCAGGGTCGATGCGCTAAATTTTAAATTTAACAAATCCGCCCGCCGCACGATGCGCAAAAACGAAAACACCAAGATCATCCTAACAAAGCCACTCCTAGACGACGCGCACATAGCGCTATATAAAAAATACCACAAATTTATGCAAGAAAAGCGCGAGTGGAAGTACTACGAGCTGGACTTTCGTCGCTACTACGAGCTCTACGTCGCTGGGCACGCGGAGTTTGGCAAGGAGATTGCGTATTTTGCAGACGGCCGGCTCATCGGCGTAGATCTCGTTGATATCCTTAGCGACGGCATCTCGGCGGTTTATTGCTATTACGATCCTGATTTTGCGGATCTTAGCATCGGCAGATACTCGCTCTATCAGCAAATTTTACTAGCTAGGCAGCTAAATTTGCGCTGGATATATCTAGGCTACTACGTCAAAGACTGCCCTAGCCTGGCCTATAAGGCCGACTACAAGCCCTACGAGCGCCTGTGCGAATACGTCCCGTTAGACGAAATGCCCGTGTGGGAAAAAGCGGAATAAAAAATGCTTTCAAATGCGTTTTATAAAGGCAAAATTTGATAAAAGTAAGTCAAAATCTAGAATCTCTAAGCATAGAAACCTCGGACGCGGATCTGTTTTTCGAGCTGCAAGCGCTCATAAAGCGAAACTTCGCCAAGACGCTGGGGCAAAAAGGCAAAGTGATGTCGTTTTACGACGAAAACGAGAAGGTTCAGCGCAAATATTTCGTCAAATTTCTAAAAAAACTCTGCCAAAGGTACGAGCTAAAAAACGTAAATTTAAACTTCGCCGAGTATAAAACCATCAAACTCCACTACATCCAACCAAACTCGCTTAAAGCCATGGTTTTCGTCGACGTCGCCTTCGTGCGCGGCGGCGCGATATTTAGCTTCGATCGCTCAAACGAAGCCTTCATCTCGCACATCATCAGAGGCTTTGAGTCAAAGCAAATTTTATCCGCCGAGGGTCAAATCGCCATAAATATCGCAAACCTGGACGAATGCGCGCGCCTAGAAGAGCTGTTTAACAAAAGCGAATACATGAAATTTTCGATTATCTTTAACTATAACGAAGAGGAATTTGAAAATTTTAAAAAACAAATCAAAATCTGCGCCAAGAAAAACGAGGCAAAATTTGCTGCTCTTGCTAGCCTTTTCGAGGATCATTTTACGGTGCTTGGATGCGATAAAAACGATAGCTTCGAGGATGTGCGAAACCGCTATCTGGAGCTAGTTAAAGCCTATCACCCCGACTTTCACGCCGCGCTTAGTCCCGAACTTTTGGATGAGTGCAAAACGCAGTTTCAGCGTATCCAAAACGCATACGAGAGCTTGAAGCCTTATTTTAAAGAACTTGAGGCGGGGGTTGAGTAAATTTCTCGTTTTTCAAATTTGGGCAAATTTGACGCTAAATCAAATTTGTGTTTTTAGGCGCAAACCCTGCCTCGGCTGGCTAAATTTAAACGATACGGAGACGATGTTGCAAGAAAATTTTTTATATAAATACTGTAAAACCCATGGCAAGGTCGCTACGAACATCATTGTGGCGGTCTATTTTTTATTTGCTCTCGGCATTTTTATCGTACCCTGCGACATCCTTTCTTGCTGCGAGATTTGCCGCGAGTTCGTAAATTTTATGAAACAATACTTTCCCAATATCCAAATTTTTAGCGACGTGAGCCCGTTTAAAGAGGAAATCGAATTTTACGCGAGCTACATGTGGGTACTGGGGTTGCTTTGGGCGGCGGAGATGGCGTTTTATGTTACCTGCATATACACGGTATTTATGGACACGGATATAGGCGAGCGCGAGGATATAAAAAAACTAAGCTGGAAAATGCTCGTATTTAGATTTACGTTCGGTCTTTTTGCCATATACGTGTATTATACGGGTTACATCGTCACGGGCGGCGTTAGCTTTATGGCGTGGAATATTAAGATAGATTTTGCGACCAAATTTGAAATATTTCAATACATATCACTTTTTCAGAGTATTTTCTCTGCCGTGGGAATATATTTACTGACATCGCTAATCTATATACTTTATTACAAATTTTTTAGCCGCAAAATCCGAAACGACCAAATTTAAAAGCAAAAAGCCCCTCGCCAAAAGCTCGCTTAAATTTAAAATTTACGCTTAAATTTGCGGCGAGCTCGGCAAATTTGCCTCGCGCCAAGCGTCTAATTTTACTTACCCTATTGCAGCAGATAGTTTTTTTGCGCTCGCTGGAGCTGCCGATATTTAGCGCGAGGCGGTATTTGGTTATCGTGCGGCGGACGACCTCGACATTAAATTCCTTCTTTATAAACTCCAAAATTTTTAGATCGCTAAGCGGCTTGGCGGGGTTTTCGTTTCGGACGAGATTTGCTACAAAGTCCTTGATGGCCTTGTTTGAGACGTCCTCGTCGATCGCGGCGGAGAAAAAGCTCTTTATAGGCACGAGTCCGCGCGAGCATTCGAGGTACTTGTTTGAGATGCCGCGCGAGATAGTCGACGGGTTTCGCCCCAGATCCTCGGCGATGTCCTTTAGGCGCATAGGCTTGATATCGCCGCCAAAAAAGTAATCATACTGATACTCCACTAGCATTAGGGCGATCTTGCGCAGCGTGGCTTTTCGCATATCAAGCGCGTCTATGAGGTCTTTAGCCTCTTTTACGCGTGAGGCAACGAAGCTCTCTTTTTCGTCCAGCCCCTCGACGTCGATGACGATCTCGGGGTAAAAGTCGTCGTTGATCCTCACCTCGATACCACCCGAACTCGTGTCGATGACGATGTCGGGAATGATCGCAGCAGCCTCGCTCATATACTCGATAGCGGGCGGATTTTTTAGCCTCTTGATGACGGCGAGTGCTTCATTATAGAGCGGGATTTTGCGCATTTGAGAGAGATTTTCGAAATTTAGCGCAAGCTTTTTTGCGCTTTCAAAAAGCTTTTCGTCCAAATTTAGCTCCTCAAGCTGAAACAAAAAGCTCTCTTTGTAGTCCTTTGCGCCGATGCCGGCGGGCTCTAGGTAGGCAAAGCGCTTTCGCACCGACTCGATCTCCGCCTCGCTAAATTCGTCAAACGTTTCAGGCTCGTAGTAGCCCTCCTCGTTTATGCACTCGATGATTTTCATCGCGATTTTTTGGGACTTTTTGGTCGGAAAAAGGGGCTTGTCTATCTGTTCGATTAGCTTGTCGTAAAGCCCCGTTTTAGCCACGCTAAAGCTTTCGATACTATCGGTTACGCTGTTTTTTGATATTTCTTTGAAGAAATTTTTCTCTTTTCTAGATGGCGCAGCACTTGGCAGCTCGGTTAAATTTCGCTGCTGCACGCTTGCAAACGGATTATCCGCTAAAAACGGCTCAAGCGTCTCCTTTAGCTCCTCGACGCTGCTGCTTAGTATCGGCAGCCACGACCTTAACGTGTGCGAGAGCTTATTTTTGGGAGCTTGAGTTTGCTTTAGCATTATTCTACAAATTTAAACTCTTCGCCCAGATAGTGGGTGCGCACGAGTTTGTTGTTCGCGACTTCGTTCGCGCTACCGCTAGCTAGCAGGCTACCGTCCTTGATCACGTAGGCGCGGTCGCAGATGGCTAGCGTCTCGCGGACGTTGTGGTCGGTGATGAGCACGCCGATACCAAGCTTTTTTAGATCGCGAACGATGCTTTGTATGTCGCTAACGGCGATCGGATCAACGCCGGCAAAAGGCTCATCCAGAAGCAAAAATTTAGGCGTGATGATGAGGCTTCTAGCGATCTCGCAGCGTCTGCGCTCGCCGCCGCTTAGGCTCACGCCCTTTCGCAAGCGTATGGGCTCGATATTTAGTAAATTTAGCATTTCATTTACTTTTTTCTCGCGGACGGCTTCGTCTTTATACAAGATCTCGGCGCCGAGTAGTAAGTTTTCCTCGACGGAGAGGTCTTTAAATATACTTGATTCTTGCGGCAGATAGCCGATACCCATATGCGCGCGCTTGTGTAGCGGTACCTTCGTCACGTCCGCGCCGTCTAAAAACACGCTACCGCTAGAGGGTGAGATGAGCCCGCAGATCATATAAAACGTCGTCGTTTTACCCGCGCCGTTTGGACCTAGCAGCCCTACTACCTCGCCGCTTTTGACCTCTAGCGAGATACCTTTTATGATGTTTGTTTTTTTGATCGTTTTTTGTAAATCTTTAACTTCTAATTTATGCACCGTAAACCTCGTATTTTCGCCCTTTTTGGCTAGGCGAGATGACTACCTTGACGCATTTTTCGCCCAAATTTTCTAGCGCCTTTTCCAGTCGCTCGTCGCCCCACTCTACCAAATGAAGCCCCTCCTCTAGCAAATTTTCAAAAAGCCCGTTTTGCAAAATCGCGTCAAGTCCGTTTTGATAGATATCGTAGTGATAAATTTTATCTCCGTAGCTTTGCATGACCGAAAACGTGGGCGAAGTAACCTCCGCGTCGATACCGCGAGCCTTTACGATGGCTTTAACTAGCGTTGTTTTACCGCTGGCTAAATTTCCCTGCAAGATAACGACGCCGCTTTGGGGTAAAATTTTTACCACCTCGCTAAGCTCGCCTAGTCCCAAATTTAGCTCTATCATAGCTCTTTTACGTATAGCGCTTGGGCTGATTTTGGGATACTTTTGGTCTCCGGGATCGCCAGCACCTCGTAGCGCGCCTCTCTCGTTAAAAATTTGATCGTTATCACGTCGCCGATCTTGACCTCTTTGGCCGGTTTGGCGACGACGCCGTTTACGCTCACGACGCCGCTTTTACACATGTCTTCGCTAACCGCGCGCCTTTTTGTGATATTTACGGTATTTAAAAACTTATCTACTCTCATGGCGGCGATTTTAGCCAAATTTGGCTTAAATTTTTAATTCCTCGCCGCTACATATTAAATTTAATGTAAATTTGACGTTTGGCGCACGCGATTTTAGCGGAAATATTTATTCCAAATTAATCAAATTTGGCTAAAATACGCGTCATCTCAATATAAAGGATAGAGAATGAAAAAAGATGTAAAAAAAGTCGTTCTCGCCTATTCGGGCGGACTTGATACGAGCATTATTTTAAAATGGCTACAAGACGAGTATAAATGCGAAGTGGTGACCTTTACTGCTGATATCGGTCAGGGTGAGGAGCTAGAACCCGCACGCCAAAAAGCGCTAGAGCTTGGCATAAAACCTGAAAATATATTTATAGAGGATTTAAAAGAGGAATTTGCGCGAGATTTCGTATTTCCGATGTTTAGAGCAAACGCCGTTTATGAGGGCGAATACCTACTAGGCACCTCGATAGCTCGCCCGCTAATAGCTAAAAAACAAGCCCAAATCGCCGCCAAAGTAGGCGCCGACGGCGTGAGCCACGGAGCAACCGGCAAGGGCAACGACCAAGTGCGCTTTGAGCTAGGCTACTACGCGCTGGGAGATAACCTAACTATCATCGCTCCTTGGCGCGAATGGGATCTAAACAGCCGCGAAAAACTACTAAAGTACGCAGAAAAAAACGGTATCAAAATAGAAAAGAAACCGGGTAAAAGCCCCTACTCTATGGATGCAAATTTGCTCCACATCAGCTACGAGGGCTTAGTACTTGAAAATCCTGCTCACGCGCCGGAGGCCGATATGTGGCGCTGGACGGTAAACCCGAAAGACGCTCCGAACGAAAGCGAAATAATAGAAATCGGCTACGAAAAAGGCGATCCCGTTAGCATAAACGGTAAAAAAATGAGCCCTGCGGTGCTGCTAGCCGAGCTAAACCGCCTAGGCGCAAAACACGGTATCGGTAGGCTAGACCTCGTCGAAAACCGCTCGGTCGGCATGAAAAGCCGCGGCTGCTACGAAACTCCTGGCGGTACGATAATGCTAAAAGCTCACCGCGCGATCGAGAGCATCACGCTAGACCGCGGCGCGGCACACCTAAAAGACGAGCTGATGCCTCGCTACGCAGAGCTCATCTATAACGGCTACTGGTGGTCGCCTGAGCGTATCATGCTGCAAGCGCTCATCGACAAGAGCCAAGAAAACGTAAACGGCACGGTCAAAGTCGAGCTCTACAAAGGCAACGTCATCGTGCTAGGACGCGACAGCAAGACGGACAATCTCTTTAGCGAAGCGTTTTGCACGTTTGAAGAAGACAGCGTATTTGATCAAAAAGACGCGAACGGATTTATCAAACTAAATGCGCTAAGATTTATCATCGGACGCAAAAACGGACGCAAATTTAACTAAATAAAAGGATAAAAATGAAAGTACTACTAATAAAAGACGTAAAATCGCTCGGAAAAGCCGGCGAAATCAAAGAGGTAAAAGAAGGCTACGGAAATAACTTCCTAATCGGCAAAGGCTTTGCTAAGGCCGCGACTCCCGATGTTTTGCGCCAGTACGAAGCCGAGCAAAAACGCAAGGCCGAGGAGTTAAAATACGAGATCGCAAACATAGAAAAGCTAAAATCCGAGATCGAAAAAATCACGCTCAAGGTTAAAAAGCCGCTCGGAGCAAACGGAGCGCTATTTGGCGCGGTAACGAAGGATGAAATTTCAGAAGCGCTAGAAAAAAATCATCATCTAGTCGTAGATAAAAAAGCGTTTGATTTCGCGCACACTATAAAAGCGACAGGCATCTACGAAGTGGACGTCAAGCTCGGCCATGCCGTGCGCGCCACGCTAAAACTAGACGTCGAGGGCGAATAAGTGTTTCACGCGACTACTATTTTAGCCTATAAAGGCAAGAACAAATCGGTCATCGGCGGCGACGGACAAGTGAGCTTTGGCAACACGGTGCTAAAAGGCAACGCGGTAAAAATCCGCAAAATCCACGGCGGCAAGGTCCTAGCGGGCTTTGCCGGCAGCACCGCCGATGCGTTTAATCTCTTTGATATGTTTGAAAACAACCTCGAGCACGCCAAAGGCGACCTGCTAAAAGCGGTGATCGAGTTTAGCAAAGAGTGGCGCAAGGATAAATATCTGCGCAAGCTAGAAGCTATGATGCTAGTGCTTGACCGCGAGAAAATTTTCCTTTTAAGCGGAACTGGCG
>CAUQOI010000041.1:0-15850 GCA_963519525.1 uncultured Campylobacter sp. | reverse complement strand
TTTCTTGGATAGTTTTTATCGGGCTTAGCGATTTTTTAAGCAGTACGTAGACAAATAGCGAAAGAGCAACGATAAATACCGCGGCTAATATAAGCTGAGCTTTTAAAAGCGGCAAGGTATTGCTAGAAAAGGTATCCGCGCCGATCGCTGCGACCGCCAGCCAGCCTTGTTCGTTTAATGGTATGAGTTTTGCCGTTACGCTCTCGCCCTTATAGTTTACGTATGGAATTAGACCGTTGGCGTCAAATCTTTTTGCCGCATATTCTTCCGCTAAATATTTACTCGCAGGGACGGTTTTTCCTACATTTGAGGGATCACTATGCATTAGTATTAGACCGTCTTTATTCATCACGTAAACGTAACCGTATTCGGTCTTACCCATATCTAAAATTTTCTTGCTTAGAGCGTCTATTTTTAGGTCTATCGCCGCTACGCCCGCAAATTTACCGCCCTCGTTTACCGGCGCGGCAAAGGTCATAACCAAAACCTTATTTATCGCATCAACGTAAGGCTCGGTATAGATAGCCGCATTTGCGGATTTTGCCTGCATATACCAGTCGCGACCGCGAGGATCGTAGTTGTCGGCTTCGGGAGTAGATTTGGTATTGTCGGACTGAAAGTAGTGTCCGTCGCTCTCTCTGCCGTAGTAAATATAATCCACGATAGAATTTGACTGATCTTTTTCTAGAACTAGTGCTTTTAGTAGCTCCTCTTCGCTATATTGCGCTTTTTGGATTTTTACGCCTAGTTTTTTTACCGTGTCGATATAGTCTTTAAAAAACGATTCCGTAACGGTATCGACGTCTTGTAAAATTTGAGCCTGATTTTGGCTGACAAGCTGGACGACTTTATTTTGCGCCGTATAGTAGCTAACAGCCGAAATAGCGGCAAATGAGACGATCAGCGAGACGATGAGCATCACGGCTATCTTGTTCGTGATTGACCTAAACATAAACGCTTCCTTTACAAATTTAAATTCAAAATAAATGTTAATTATAGCTTACAATAGTAAAACGGTGCTTAATCTTTAAATTTTATCTCTTGCGCTACCGATAAATTTATTTTTTGGAGTAAAATTTAGGTCAAATTTGCAAAAAAGGATATTTTATGTTTAAGGCTTTTAGAATTTACGATTTTATCAAAGATAACGAAAGCAGCGATTTTTACGGCGTATTCGTCGATAGGCTATATCCTCGCGGCATAAAAAAGGAGATATTTAGCTCGTTTTTGTGGCTAAAATCGGTCACGCCTTCAAACGAGCTTAGAGCATGGTTTCACGAGGATAAAGAGGCTAGTTTTATCGAGTTTTGGCTCAAATTTAAAATCGAGCTTGCAAACGAGGAAGCGGCGGCGGGACTAAAAAAGCTAAAATCGCTAGAAAAAACTCACGGCAAAATCGCGTTACTAACGGCGACAAAGGATATAAATTTAAGCCACGTTGCGGTGATTTTGGAAGCGCTAGGAGTTAGGGGTTAATTTTGCTTTTTGCTGGATTTTAAATTTTGCTTTGACAGCGCGACTTTCAAATTTAAGTCAAAAGCGGCGATAAATTTAAAAAATAGAGCGGCGTCTTGCAAACCAAAACGCCGCATTAGTGTAATATTAGAAGCGTTGCCCGATAGTAAATTCAAACGTGCTGGTGTCGTCGCTGTCTTGCTTATTAAGCGGTTTAGCAAAGATGAGCTGAAGCGGTCCCATCGGCGTCACCCACTCGATACCCACGCCGGCGCTATATCTACTGATGCGTCCGTCGATATACTCGTATCCGGCCCTTCTTTGTACGTGCTTGCCCTCTATTACGCCGTAGTCAACAAACATCACGCCGCGCATTTTTACGCGCTCGATTATCGGGAAGCTAAGCTCAGCAGAGCTATTAAACGAGATAGTGCCGCCTGTCTCGTACCACTGACCGTTTAGGGCTTTAACCTTTGGCGAAACCGTCCTGCTCTCAAAGCCGCGTAGATTTCTGATGCCGCCTAAGTAAAGCTTTTCGTTGATCGGTATGTATCCGCGATCCCAAATTTTGCCGAAGCTTGATTTAAACCTGAAAATAAGGTCGTAGTCCACCCACTCTCTGATTCCTTGATACCAGTTAAAATTCGTTCTGCTCTTTACAAATTTCTCGTCGCCGCCCACGCCCGCAAACTCTAGGCTAGTGCTTGCGATGATACCGGTGCGAGGCAGGTAATAATCATCCGTGCTGTTATAGGTGATAGACGGTATGAGCGAGCTTTTGATACTTTTGCCGTCTTTATAGCCGACGCTTTTTAGCACGTCGCTAAGCCCGCTGATACGGCTTTGCTCGATGACGTAGCCTAAAGACGCGCTTAAATTTCTAGTTAGTTTTCTGCCTAGTACCAAATTTAGGCCGTATGATTTCTCGTCATAGTTGTTCCAGTCGTAGTCGTTAGCGTATAGCGTTCCGCCCAGGCTATATTCGCTATCAAAAAGGCGCGGGTTGGTTAGACCTATCTGGCCGGAGAGCTCGTTGTCGCTCCTATCCACGCTTATGACGCCCTTCATACCGCTACCAAATACGTTCGTATCCGACACGCTCGCGTTAAGTAGCAAACCGTCCGAGCTGCCGTAGCCGATACCGCCGCTGATAGAGCCAGTGGAAGCCTCTTTTACTTTTACGAGCAGATCGACTTGGTTTGCTCCGACGCGCTGTTCCTCGATCTCGACCTCGTCAAAGTAGCTCGTTCGCTTTAGCGCGTCCTTACTGTCTTGCAGGTCGGTTCTACTGTATAAATTTCCCTCCGTGAGATATAGTTCGCGTCTAACGACCCTATCCACGGTTCTGTCGTTACCTGAAATTTGCACGTTTCTTATATATACTTTTTCGTCAGGCACGACCTCATAGACGATACTAACGGTTCTGTCCTCGACGTTTTTCTCGGTTTTTGGATTTATCCTTACAAACGCATAGCCCTTATCCGCTACCATATCGTCGAGCTTTTTCATATCTTGTCTTAGGCGAGCGGAGTTCATCACGTCGCCACTTTCTAGCCTAAAGTCTTTTAAAATTTTCTCTTTATCAAGCTCCAAAAACTCAGGCGCCTCGATATCTACGCTAGATACTCTATACTGCTCGCCCTCGGTCACGTAGTAGGTGAGGTCTGCGGTGTAGTTATCCATATAAGCGTTTAGATACGGATTTGAGACGGTGGCGTCTAGGTAGCCTTTTTGGTAGTATTTATCTTGGATTCTTGCAGGATCGTTCGGTAGCTCAAAAAGCTTAACCTTGCCGTCGTTTCTGCCCCACATCCAGCCCATAAATTCGCGCTCTTTGTTCGCTACCACAGGCTCCACGTCGTCATAATCAAAAAGCTTTGCGCCAACTAAATTTACATTTTCTATTATGATATTTTCGCCGCGATTTATGTTCATCGTGACAAAAAGGCTGCTTTCATTGCCCGCTACCGGCTCTTTTGTTACGTCTACGATCGTGTCGAAGTATCCTTTTGACTCGTAGTACTGCCTGATGCGCTCTTTCGCGCGCTCGATGGCTAGCTCGTCGTACATATTGCCTTGTTTGATGTTGATTAGCCCGTCGATAGCGGTTTTGTCGTTAGTCACTACGCCTTTGATATCGATACGAGCGATACTAGGCTTTTCTTTTACCGTTACGGTCACGTCGCCGCCCTCGTTTTCGATATAGATATCGTCGAAGTAGCCCTGCTTAAACAGCTTTGCGATCGCCCTATCAGTGCTATCGCCGCTTAGCTCGTCGCCGACTTTTAGCCCCATTATCTCCTTTGCAGTTTCTGGAGACAAATGGATGAGACCTTTAAAATTTATGGAAGTTATCTGCTGGGCATTCGCCAAAACAGCGCCCAAAAGTAGTAGAAAAACGCTTTTTTTCATTGATTTAACCTAAAAGTGATGATAAGGCTGTATAATAGCACATTTTATTTTTAAACAATATAAATTTAAAAGGCGAATTTATGAAAATCGGTATCGTAGGCTTAGGGCTCATCGGCGGCTCGCTAGGTCTTAGCCTAAAAAACGAAAAACTAATCAGCTGCGTTAGCGGCATGGATCTAAACAAAGAGCACGAAGAGCAGGCGATCAAGCTCGGTCTCGTGCATGAAATTTTGACGCTTGAGCAGATGAAGCAAAAATGCGACATGATATTTCTAGCCATCCCCGTCGAAGGCATCATCAAAATCGTCAAAGATTTTGAAGGCATAGGCGAAAACACGACCATCGTAGATCTTGGAAGCACCAAGCAAAAAATAATCGAAGCCGTGCCGGAAAGCATCAGGCAAAATTTCATCCCCGCTCACCCGATGGCGGGTACCGAGTACTCCGGTCCGACCGCTGCGTTTTCTGGACTTTTTAAAGACGCGGTCGTAGCTATCTGCGACTTTAAAGAAAGCGGCGAGATGCACGTCAAGCGCTCGGTCGAGCTCTTTTCGCACCTGGGCATGAAGATTATTTTCATGAGCGCGGCGGAGCACGACCATCACGCCAGCGTCATCTCTCACCTGCCGCACGCCATCAGCTTTTCGCTAGCCAGCAGCGTGCTAAAAAAGGAAAACAAAAAAAATATCATCGCGCTAAGCGGCACGGGATTTAACGGCATGATCAGGATCGCCAAAAGCTCGCCCGTGATGTGGACGGATATCTTTAAACAAAACAAGCAAAATTTGATAAATTCGATAGACCTTTTCAAAAAAGAGCTTGACGAATGCGAAAATTTAATCAAAAACGAGAAGTGGGACGAGCTGCGAGAATGGATGGGAGAAGCTAGAAAAATACGCGAAATTTTATAAATTCAGGCGCAAATTTACCTTAAATTTATCGCTTTTTAGTAAAATCGGTCTCTTTAAGATTTAGGAGATTTTTATGAGAAGACGCGGCAATCCGAATTTAATATTTTTCGGCGTTATTATTTTACTTTTAGTTGCGGCGATAGCTTTTTTATTTACTTCAAAAACATTTGAGCGCGAAGCGCCGAGTATCGCTATCTCAGATCAAATTTACTGGAACCTAACCTCGCCTCTGCCGATCAAAATAACCGACGAAGGCGGCGTGAAATCGGTTAAAATTTCGCTCGTGGACGAAAAAGGCAGCGTAAATTTACTAACTCAAAAATTTGAAGCGCCGTCTGAAATCGTCGATTTAAATTTGACCTTTCCGAAAACGGGATTCGGCGCGCAAAAAGATATCTACAACATCGTAATAGAGGCCACGGATACGAGCAAATGGGGATTTTTCCTCGGCAACACGCAAAAAAAAGAGGTCAAAATCACCGTCGATAACAAAAAACCCGACGTAAACATCCTAAACCACTCGTACGCCATAACAAAAGGCGGTAGCGCGACGGTCGTGTTTAAGGCTACCGACGAGATGCTAAAAGAAGTCTATATCGAGACGAATTACGGTAAAAAATTTATCCCGAGCAAATTCGTAAAAGACGGCTACTACGCCTCGCTAGTGGCTTGGCCGGCGCAGCAAGGCTCGTTTAGTGCCGACGTCGTAGCGCTTGATGCGGCGGGAAATATAACCAAAAGCAAGATAAGATTTTTCTACCAAGATAAAAAATACCGCATCTCAAAAATAAAACTAGACGGTCAAAGTAGATTTCTAAACGAGAAAATCCCCGAGCTAGCGCAGCAATACGCCAAAAATTACGACGCGATGAGCAATCTGGAAAAAATGAAATTCGTAAATGAAAATCTACGCGAGTCAAACGAGAAAATAATCTCGCAAATCGCCGCAAAAGTCGAAATAGACGCGGCGGAAAATTTTAGCGTAAATAAATTTTACCCGCTAAAAAACGGCAAAGCGGTAGCTAGCTTCGGCGACCACAGATATTATACCTTTGAAGATAAAGACGTGAGTGAAAGCTGGCACATGGGCATCGACCTAGCCTCGACGCAAAGAGCCGACATCGTCGCTAGCAACGACGGCACGGTCGAATTTGCCGCGGATAACGGCATCTATGGACGCAATATCCTGATAAACCATGGATTCGGGCTATTTTCGCTCTACGGACACTGTAGTTCGCTAAATGTCAAAGCCGGCGACTCGGTCAAGGCGGGCGACGTCATCGCAAACACGGGCGTTACGGGCTTAGCGATGGGCGATCACTTGCACTTTGGCATGCTGGTGCAAGGCATAGAAGTGCGCCCAGAAGAGTGGATGGATAACGGCTGGATGAAGGATAACGTCACGGGCGTTTTAAGCGCGGCTAAAAAAATGGTCGAATAAATTTGCCATTTTGTTGTAAATTTGTTGTATAATGGCAAGAATAAGAAAAATAAGGGCGAAAATTTGAAACAAACAACTATAAAATCAGCCGTAGAAGGCGTTGGTATAGGGCTTCACAAGGGCGAACCGATAAAAATTACGCTTGAACCGCTCGGGGCAAATTCGGGGATAATATTTTATAGAAAAGACCTCGGAGTGAGCTTTAAGGCAGAGCCGAAAAACGTGATAAACACTCAAATGGCTACCGTAATCGGCGGCAAAGAGGGCTACATCTCGACTATCGAGCATCTCCTTAGCGCGATAAACGGCTACGGTATAGATAACGTCCGCATAGTCCTAGATGCCAACGAAGTTCCTGTCATGGACGGCTCGGCGATAAGCTACTGCATGATGCTGGATGAAGCTGGCACGGCGGAGCTTGACGCGGACAAAAAAGTAATCGTAATCAAGCGCCCGGTAGAAGTAAATAAAAACGGGAAATTCGCCAGAGTGACGCCGTCAAATAACCCGAAATTCGACTTTACGATCAAATTTGCCCACCCGATAATCGGCGAGCAAAATTACGTATTCGAGTTTAGCAAACAAGCCTACATCGAAGAGATCGCGCGCGCTAGGACGTTTGGATTTTTAAAAGACGTGCAGATGCTAAGGGCGCAAAATTTAGCCCTCGGCGGCAGCTTAGACAACGCCGTAGTTATCGACGATAATAAAATTTTAAATCCTGAAGGCCTGCGCTTTGAAAACGAATTCGTTCGCCATAAAATTTTAGACGCGATCGGCGATCTAAGCCTGATGGGTGCGCCTTTGATGGCTGATTATACGAGCTTTGCGGGCAGTCACGAGCTAAATCATGAGCTAACGCTAGCTATCCTAAGCGACGATAAAAACTACGAAATCGTCACGCTAAAAGGCGATTTCGCGCGCGAGTACCAAAAGGTATTTGCATAAAAAATATCCAAATTTTAGTTATCGCTCTTAGCTCGCCGCTAATCGTCGGTATTTATGACGAAAACGGCGAGTTTATAGAGCAAATTTCTAGCGAAGAAAAATCCGACGTCTCTCTCGTAAAAATAATGGACGAGATTTTAAACGGCGGCAAATTTAATCTGCAAAAAATTATCTACGCAAACGGCCCGGGAAGCTTTATGGGCGTGAAAGTCGCATACGTCGTTTTAAAGACGATTAGCATCGTAAAAGAGTGCGAATTTTACGCGGTTAGCGGTTTTGAGCTAAACGGTGGCGCACCGATACGGGCAAATAAAAACTTAAGTTTCGTAGATACGCCCGATGGCATCAAACTACAAAAAGCGCAAGCGGGCGAATTTGGCTTACCGCAAAATTTAGCCGTTTTAAATCTAAATTTAGATACTCTACCAAATTACGTTATACAAGCCGTTTAGGAGATTTTTTGCAAATTTTAGTTCCCGCCACGAGCGCAAACATTGGCCCCGGTTTTGACGCCCTAGGACTTGCCCTAGAGCTACACAACACAGTCGAGATAACGAGGGCAAACTTCGCCTCCGTGAGCATTTTGGGCGAAGGCAAAGACAACGCGCTTCTTAAAAAAAACAACATTTTTTTATCTATTTTCAATGAAATTTACGTCAAACTAACGGGCAAAAAAGATACTTTTCGAATGATTTTTACCAACCAAATCCCGTTTTCTCGCGGCCTTGGAAGCTCTTCTGCGGTCATCACTTCCGCCATCGCGGCGGCTTATGCGGCGGCTGGATTTAAGGCGGATAAAAGCGCGATTTTAAACCAGGCGCTAGTTTACGAAAACCACCCCGACAACATCGCTCCGGCGATGCTTGGCGGCTTTGTTAGCTCCGTCGTTGAAAACGGCAAAGTAAAATCTCTAAAAAAACCTTTAAGCGCCGATATAAAAGCCGTTGTCGTGATCCCGGATAAGCCGATGAGCACGAACGAATCTCGCGCCAAGCTACCTAAAAATTTCACTATGGGCGAGTGCGTTAGCAACCTCTCCCACGCCGCATTTCTCACGGCTTGCTTTTTTAGCGAAAATTACGAGCTTTTAAGAACGGCGGCAAAGGACGTCATACACGAGCAAATCCGCATGCAAAGCCTACCCGAGCTCTTTGAAGTGCGCAAGATAGCCTACGAAAACGGCGCGCTTTTAAGCACGCTTTCAGGCAGCGGATCGAGCTTTTTAAATATCGTTTATGCTGGCGATGCCGCGAATTTAAAACAAAAACTGCAAGATAAATTTAAGAGCTTTCGGGTTGAAATTTTTAATTTCGACAACGACGGGATAAAAATCCTACAAAGCTAAAAAAAAGCTAAAAGAAGTTATAATAATGGCTCAAAAATTTATCCCTATCAGGACGTGCGTGGTCTGCAAAAAGCGCTTTGAACAGCAAATTTTGCGTAGATACAGACTGATAAATTCTTCGCTATTTTTCGGAAACGGAAACGGACGCAGCTTTTATCTTTGCGAAGAATGTCTAAAAAAAGACGAGAAAATTTTAAGAAAATCGCTCGGAAGAGTCGCAGGCAGCTTTATAGCGACGCTACAAAACGGGCAAAATTTAAAGGAGATACTCTTAAATGGGGACTGTTCGAATTTCAGAGATAGCAAATGAGCTCGGCTACAATAGCAAAGAGGTTTTAGAAAAGGCTATTGAACTTGGGCTAAAGGTCAAAACGCACTCAAGCGGCGTTAGTCCTGAAGAAGCGGCGGCGCTATACACCTACATCCAAACCGGCGAGATCCCCGAAGCTCTCAAGAAAAAACCCGAAAAGAAAAAACCGACCGTTAAAAAAGCGGAAGCCAAAGAGGGCAAAGAGGAAAAAGAAAGCAAGCCAAAAGAGGCCAAAAAACCAAGCTCCGCAAAAGAAGAAAAGCCTTTGCCTAAAGAAAAAGTAGAAACAAAAAACGACGAAAAATCCGAAAAAGAACAAAAAACAGTCACTCAAAAACTGGTAGAAAAAGCACCGGAGCCAAAAACGCAAGTAGCGCCAAAAGAGGAACCAAAGACTCAGCCTGTCGCCGAGCCGGTTCAGCCAAAAGAGAGCCTAGCCGACGTTAGCCTACAAAAAAGACGCGGTCTAGTCATCGTAAAAAAGAAAAAAGACGAGCAGCCCGCACCTAGAGCAAGCGAAAGAAAAGAGTCTGCGCCGGCGCTAAATTTGGAAAATATGTTTAAATTTAGCGATGAAAAGATCGAGCGCAAAAAGAAAAAAGAGAAAAAACCGGTCATCGCAACTAAAAAAGACGGCGCTACAAAGATGGATCTGCTCGGCGACCGCGATATGGCCGACATCGTGATAGACGATGAAGACGTAGTTATATTGCCTGATTTTTCAGTGCGAACGCAAACTCCGGAGCCTCAAAAAACAAAACAACCGACAAATACTGGCTACAAGCCGGTACTAAATACCTCGGTAAGTTCGTTTCTCGAGCAAGGCACAGCGCGCCGACCTCGAAAAAAACATAAAAAATCGCAGCGTGCCGATCATAACGGCGAATCGGTAACCTACATCGAAATACCAAAAGATATCCGCCTATACGAATTTGCCGACAAAATCAACAAGCAACCGAGCGAAGTCATCGGCAAGCTCTTTATGCTGGGCATGATGACGACTAAAAACGATTTTTTAGATGAAGATGCGATAGAAATTTTGGCCGATGAGTTCGGTATCGAGGTAAATATCGTCGATACGCAAGAAGCGTTTGACTACGTTAAGGCCTACGACGAAGAAGAGGAGCAGCTGGATGATGCAAATTTGACCGTCCGCGCTCCCGTTATCACCATCATGGGTCACGTCGATCACGGCAAAACCTCGCTACTAGACTACATCAGAAACTCGCGCGTAGCAGCAGGTGAAGCCGGCGGCATCACGCAGCACGTAGGCGCCTATATGGTAAATAAAAACGGCAAAAACATTACCTTTATCGACACTCCGGGCCACGAAGCTTTCACTGCTATGCGCGCTAGAGGAGCTAAGATCACCGATATCGTTATCATCGTGGTCGCAGCCGACGACGGCGTAAAACCGCAGACCAAAGAAGCTGTTAGCCACGCAAAAGCCGCCGGCGTACCGATCATCATCGCGATAAACAAGATGGATAAAGAGGCAGCAAACCCAGACAAAGTAAAAAGCGAACTAGCCGAGCTAGATATCCTATCCACAGACTGGGGCGGCACGTACGAGTTCGTACCGATCTCAGCAAAGATGGGCATGGGCATAGACGATCTACTTGAGATCGTGCTCTTGCAAGCTGAAATTTTAGAACTAAAAGCAAACGCAAAGGCAAACGCAAAAGCAGCCATAATAGAAAGTTCGCAGCAAAAAGGCCGCGGCCCGGTAGCTACGGTTATCGTAGAAAACGGCACTCTAAAAGTCGGCGATATCGTGGTTGCAGGCGTTGCGTACGGTAAGATAAGAAGCATAACCGACGATCAGGGTAAAATTTTAAAAGAGATAAAACCGGGCGAATGCGGCGTGATAATGGGCCTTAGCGAAATTCCTGAAGCCGGCGAAACGCTAATAAGCGTCAAAACCGACAAAGAAGCACGCGAGTACGCACAGAAAAAGGCTGAATACTTGCGCCAAAAAGAGCTTAGCAAAACAACGAAAGTAAGCTTAGAAGAGCTTAGCGAAAAGATCGCCGAGGGCGAGCTAAAATCACTTCCTGTCATCGTAAAAGCCGACGTGGGCGGCTCGCTAGAAGCCATCAAGGCAAGCCTAGAAAAACTTCGCAACGACGAGATAAAAGTAAATATCATTCACTCAGGCGTGGGCGGCATAACTCAAAGCGACGTAGAGCTAGCCAGAGCGAGCGAAAACTCCGTGATTTTAGGCTTTAATATCAGGCCGACGGGCGAAGTGAAAGAAAAAGCCAAAGAAAGCGGCGTCGAGATCAAAACCTACAACGTCATCTATAACCTGATCGACGACGTCAAGGCAATCCTAAGCGGTCTAATGTCGCCTGTCATCCACGAGGAGCAGCTCGGTCAAGCACAAGTACGCCAAGTCATCAACGTCCCTAAAGTAGGCGCGATCGCAGGCTGCATGGTGACCGAAGGCACGATAAACCGCGGCGCGAAAATCCGTCTAATCAGAAATGGCGTGGTCGTACACGAGGGTACGGTGAGCTCGCTAAAACGCTTCAAAGACGACATGAGAGAGGTTGCTCGCGGCTTTGAGTGCGGCGTGGGCATCGACGGCTATAACGACATCAGAGAGGGCGACTACATCGAGAGCTTTAAAGAAGTAGAGGAGCAAGCTAGCCTATGAACCCCTCGGAGATAAAACGCCTGCGCACGCAAAGTGTGTTAAAAGAGCTACTGCCAGAGGCTCTATCTACGCTCGAGGACGAGCTTTTGCGCGGACTTTGCGTAACCGACGTCGAGTGTAAAAAGGGCAGATACGACGCATTCGTTTATCTAGATAAAATGATGTTCGACGAGCGCGAGCAGGCCTATATACTAGACCGCCTAAAGCGCGTATCAAAGCACCTGCAAAACCACTGCATGGCGGCCGAGGGCTGGTATAGAGCGCCGAATTTTCACTTCAAATTCGACGATAGGCTCGAGTACCAAAACCACATGGACGATTTATTTGAAAAAATTTCAGAGGATCTAAACAAAAATGCAAAATCTTGAAAATCTGATCTCGCAGTGCGGCGTGCAGCTCTACGACGTCGAGGTCGCAAACGAAAACGGCAGAGCAATTTATAGGATCTATATCGCAAAGCCCGGCGGCGTAAATTTAGACGACTGCGAAAAGGTTTCGCGCCTACTCTCGCCGATATTTGACGTCGAGCCGCCGCTTAGCGGAGACTACGTACTAGAGGTTAGCTCGCCGGGGCTTGAGCGAAAGCTAGAAAAACCGAGCCATTTTATCTCAAGCGTCGGCGAACTGGCTAAAATCTCAGCCGAAGTAGACGGCGAAAATAAAAAGCTAAAAGGCAAAATCATATCCGCCGATGACGATGAGATCTCGTTTGAGAGCGAAGGTCAAATTTTAAAAATAAAAATCGCGAATATAAAAAAGGCAAAAACCTATATCGAGTGGTAAGCCGTGAATTTAAAGGCTCAAATTTAAGCTAATATCCCGTCAAATTTCGGGTTAAATTTTACAAATTTGAGCGCTTTAAATTTATATCGCAAAGCTTAAGCGCCTCGCAGTCAAATTTCTCAAATTTAACCTCAAATTTACAAAACGCCTCCGTGTAAATTTAAAATTTCACCAAAAAGCACAAAAATGGGCGGCGTAAATTTCGGCGATTCTACCCGCCTACTCCCCAAAGCGCGCAGCGTAAATTTAATACCCGACTAGCAAAACATAAGCTAACTTTGGCTATAATCCCTAAATTTTTTAAAAAGTAGGAACCATGAGCTTTTTAGATATTTTTTCCAAAACAAGAAAGCAACAATCCGCTCCTAGCGAGGCTCCGGCGCATTGGGTCAAATGCGACAGCTGTCACTCACTGATGTATTACAAAGAAGTCGAGGCAAATTTTAACGTCTGTCCAAAGTGCGGTTTCCACATGAGATTAGCCGCCGACAAGAGGATAGCGATGATCTGCGACGAAGGCAGTTTCGTCGAGCTTGACACCAAGCTAAAGCCCGTAGATCCGATCAAATTCGTCGATAAAAAATCCTATAAAAAACGCATAAGCGAAAACGAGGAAAAGACGGGCAGAAGCTCGGCCGTGATCTGCGGCGAGGCCAAGATCGACGGCATGAACGTACAGCTGGCGGTTTTTGATTTTAGCTTTATGGGCGGGTCTTTAGGTTCGGTCGAGGGCGAAAAGATCGTACGCGCCGTAAAAAGATCGCTCGACAAAAAGCAGCCCCTCATCATCGTTTCGGCTTCGGGTGGAGCGAGGATGCAGGAGAGTACGTTTTCGCTAATGCAGATGTCAAAAACTTCGGCTGCGCTAAAGCTACTTGACGAGGCAAAAGTGCCCTATATCTCGGTCCTAACCGATCCTACGATGGGCGGAGTTAGCGCATCTTTTGCGTGGCTAGGCGACGTCATCATCGCAGAGCCGGGCGCTCTCATCGGCTTTGCCGGACAGCGCGTTATCAAACAAACCATCGGAGCCGATCTGCCTGAGGGCTTTCAAAGATCGGAGTTTTTGCTAGAGCACGGCCTAATAGACGCCATAGTCGAGCGCAAAGAGCATAAGCAGTTTTTAAGCGATATGATAAGGTTGCTCTCAAACAACCCGGCCTACGCCGCCAAGCAGCCGAGCGCTCAAAATTTGGACGACGAGGAATAAATTTGGAAATTTCCGTGTTTTGCATCCAAAAGTCAAAACGTGAAAATTTTGAAAACGAGATCAAAGAGTACGCGAAGATGTCGTCAAAATTCGCCAAAATTTCAGATGTCGTTATATTTAACGACAAGATCGCAAAAGCCCAAAGCAAGGGGCGAGACGAAGCGCTAAAAGCTTATGACGAGGTTTATGAGCCAAATTTAAACGGCTTTTGCGTCGCGCTTGACGAAGCTGGTCGCGAATTTAACAGCGAGGAGTTTGCCAAACTCATCTCGGACAAGGCTCAAATTTCGTTTTTTATCGGCGGAGCTTACGGGCTTAGTCAAAATTTTAAACAAAAAACGGACGCAGTCGTCAGCCTAAGCCGCATGACGATGGCGCACAAGATAGCAAAGCTTATGCTTCACGAGCAGATTTTCAGAGCTCTTTGCATAAACGCTAACCACCCATATCACAAATAAAGGAACAAAATGCGCAAAAGCGACTTGGAGCAGTTTAAGGCACTTTTACTGGAGCGAAAAGCACAGATAACTAAAAATATTTTAGACTCGTCAAACGAGATGGCAGGACTACGCCAAAGCGGCGTCAGCGACGAGTTTGATATCGCCTCCGTAAACGCCGATCAGCTCATCGAGCAATCAATCAGCGCTCAACAAAGACAAGAACTAGCCGAGATCGACGTCTCGCTGCGAAAGATCGCCGACAAAACCTACGGCATCTGCGAGATGTGCGAGGAAGATATCGGACTGGCGCGTTTGCGCGTCAAACCGCACGCAAAATACTGCATCACCTGCCGTGAGATAGTGGAAAAAACCGCAAAATAGGGGTACGCCATGCAAATCAAACGTTTTATAGTCTACGCCGTGCTTTACCTGGTCGTAGTCGGCGCGATCGTTTATCTTTTCAACGACGGCTCTTACGAGCTTCATCTTAAATGTGCCATTTTCGGTAGCGATGTCGAGTATGCGTTAAATTTACCAGTCGCCGTTTGGATGATACTGCCGCCTGCGATTTTGATGATATTTTGCGTGCTTCACATGGCCTATCACGGATTTAAATTTTACGCTTTTAAACGTAAAATTTCGCATGACGAGAAATTTTACAGAGAGCTCGGCAAAGAAATTTTACTAGGCCTTGATACGAACAAAGACTTTAAAACGAACTTTTATAAAATACCGTCCCAGATAGCCAGAGTCCTCTCGCCGTGGGATAGATACAAGGACGCAAATATCGAGGGCGAGGAGCTACAAAACGTCCTAGGCACGGTGCGCGCGGTCAAAAACGGCGAAGTCGCCGATCTAAAGAAATTTAAGCTACCTAAAGACAATCCGCTCTTTATCAAAAACGAGCTAAACAAAATAGCAAATTTGGACGGATACTATCTGGAAACGCTTAAAAAACCTATGGGCGATCAGGGCGAAATGGTCCGCGAAGCAAGGAAAAAGCTAATAAATTTAGGCTCGCTAGCCGATATTAAAAAATTTGCTCCAGATCTGGACGAAAAAGAGATCATGACCCTTATCGCCCGCTTTGCCAAAGACGAGATAAATTTGAGCAACGACGAGATTTTAGAGCTGTTAAATTCGGACAAAATTTCAAAAGACAGCTTTGGTATCAGCGCCGCGACGCTAAAAAGCAAAATCGCTCCGGACGCCGTCATCGGCATATTCGAGCGCCTCAAAAACGAACGTCAAGAGGCGCAGGAAGCATACGTCTATCTGCTGTTTGAGTTTGAGATGCTCGAGCGTGCGCAGGAGGTTTTGGCAGGCCTTGAAGCCGGCGAATATCAAAATTTCCGCACCCTGCTATACCTCAGACAAAACGGCAAAAACGTCCCGACAGATCTATTTTTCAAGCACGCGCATTGCTGATAGATTTTTCAAAAAAGCCGCTTTTTCTAGCTCCGCTCGCGGGCTTTTCGGATCTGCCGCTTAGAAGCGTGGTCAAGCAGTTTGGCTGCGACGTGACCGTAAGCGAGATGATAAGCGCAAACGCCCTAGTCTACGAGGGTACTAAAACGCTTGAGATGCTCAAAAAATCTCCGCTTGAAACGCCCTATATCGTGCAGATCGCGGGCAGCGACGCGGATATCGTCAAAAAGGCGGTGGAGATTTTAAACGGTATCGAAGGCATCGACGGTATCGATCTAAACTGCGGCTGCCCCGTGCCAAAGGTCGTCAAGCAGTCCGCAGGCTCGGCACTACTAAAAGATATCTCAAATCTAAAACGCATCGTAGAAACTATCAAAAAAACCTCAAATAAGCAAATGACCAGCGTCAAGCTGCGCCTTGGCTTTGACGAGAAAATACCCGAAATTTTAGCCCTCGCCGCACAGGACGCCGGAGCTGACTACATCGCATTTCACGGACGCACGAGAGC
>CAUQOI010000040.1:0-16041 GCA_963519525.1 uncultured Campylobacter sp. | reverse complement strand
CTTTTGACCTACTTAAAAAACTAAATGTTATAAATCATAAACTTTATTCTTTTGAAATTAAAATTTCACTTGATTGGTCAAATCTCAAATCATCTTATTTTCAAGCTGTTTCAAACTCAAGCTGGGCTAATGAAGGATATTTGGTAGTATTTGATTTTGATGAAAATGATGAGATCATGCAAGAGCTAAGAAGACTAAATGCGAATTTTGGCATAGGACTTATAAAGCTCGACACTGAGATTTTAAGCTCAAAAATTTTAATTGCATCAAAACAAAGGCAAATTGATAGTGTTACACTTGATATTTTGACGGAAAAAAATCCAAATTTTAAAGAATTTTTGGACGACATTGTTAAAGATATTCAGATAAACGAAGTTGGCGGCAAGATTGGTGGGAATTATGATGATGTGTTTGATGATGAAAAAATACAAAAACATATAAAAGATAAAAAAATGGAAACTAATGGCATTAATTGATTTAATCGACGTTAGTAAAAAATTCGGCCCCAATGAAATTCTAAACAAAATAAGCCTCAGCGTAAACGAGCGCGAGCGTATCGCTATCATCGGCAAAAACGGCAGCGGCAAAAGCACGCTGATGAAGCTAGTCGCGGGCGCGCTAGAGCCTGATAGCGGCAGGCGCATCGTGCAAGGCGGCGTAAAAGTAGAAATGCTCGCGCAAAATCCTAAATTTGACGATGCGGCTACCGTAAAAGACGCGCTAAATTTGGAGCTAAAAGAGATATTTGACGCTAGGGACGAGTATGCCGCGGTGCTAGAAGCGCTCGGACGCGACCCGCAAAATAAAGAACTAAATGCTAGGCAAGACGAGCTAATCAAATTTATCGAGGCAAAAGACGGCTGGCAGATCGAGCGAAAGATCGAGCGCGTGCTGGAGGAGTTTAAGCTAAAAGAGTACGAAAACCGCGCTGTCGCAAGCCTTAGCGGAGGCGAGATACGCCGCGTGGCTCTGGGCGCGCTGATACTTAAAAAGCCCGATATTTTGCTGCTTGACGAGCCTACGAACCACCTTGACGTTTATATGGTAAGATTTCTTGAAGATATGCTAAAAAGCTCGCGTCAGACGATAGTTTTTATCTCGCACGATCGCTACTTTATCGATGCGCTGGCAACCAGAAGCGCCGAGATCGAGGATGGCGCGCTAGCGTCATTTGAGGGCGGTTACGCGAACTATCTAGCTAAAAAAGAGGAAATCCTAGCTAGCCTAGCCAAATCTCACGAAACGCTGCTAAAACAGCTAAAAGCCGAGGAGGAGTGGCTGCGCCGCGGCGTCAAAGCGCGTCTAAAACGCAACGAAGGGCGCAAAGAGCGAGTGCTAGCCATGCGCGAAGAGGCTAAGAAAAATCCGGGCGTTATACGCCGCGTTAGGCTCGAGCTTGAGCGCGCGAGCAAAAATTTTAACCAAACTCAAAGCGTAAACCGCAAAAAGATGCTCTTTGAGATCAAACAATTAAGCAAAAATATCGGCGGTAAGCAGCTTTTTAGAGATTTTAACGCGCGCGTTTTGCAAGGCGAGCGTATCGCGATAGTCGGACGAAACGGTAGCGGCAAAAGCACTCTTATTAAAATTTTACTCGGGTTTGAAAAGCCTAGTAGCGGCGAGATCAAGCGCGGCGAGGTGCGAGTGGGGTACTTTGATCAGTCGCGAAGCGCGCTGGATGACGATAAAAGCCTCATCGAGACCTTTTGCCCAAACGGCGGCGATCACGTCATGGTGCGCGGGCGAAATATGCACGTCTACGGCTACCTTAAAAATTTCCTATTTCCTAAAGAATTTCTCGATAAACCCATCGGCGTGCTAAGCGGCGGCGAGAAAAACCGCGTGGCGCTAGCTCTGCTTTTTAGCAAAGAGTACGACGTGCTCGTGCTTGACGAGCCGACAAACGACCTAGATATCGCTACTATCAACATCCTTGAGGACTATCTGCAAAGCTTTGAAGGCGCCATAATTATCGTTAGCCACGACCGATACTTCGTCGATAAGATCGCGCACAAGCTCTGGGCATTTGAGGGGACGCGCATAGAGGTGCTACATCAAGAGTACAGCGTCTACCTCGAGCTAGAAGACGAATTAGCCGAGCTTGGTAAATTTGAAGCGAGCCTTGCAAGCGAAGCCGAGCAAGCGCAAAAACAAAAGAGCAAAACAAGCGCAAAGCTAAGCTACAAACAAACGCAAATTTTATCCTCGCACCCTGAAAAAATCGCCGCATTAGAAGCTAAGATAAAAGAGCTAAACGCCGGACTTAGCGATCCTAAAATCTATCAGCAAATCGGTCTAACCGCGCTTTATAACGACCTAGAAGCGGCTAAAAGCGAGCTGGAGACGCTTGAAAACGAATATTTTGAAGTTTTAGAAATCGCCGAAAATTTGGAGCAAATTTGAAAAAATTTACTAAAATCGGCAGGGTCGGCGAGCTATACACGAGAACGATCAAGCTAAACGAGGCCGTCGCCGTTAGCTTTGAGGTTGGCGGCCAGAGATTTAGCGCGACGTTTTCGCCGCAAAAATTTGATCTAGAAACGGGCGATTTAGTCAAGATAGAGTATGAAAAAGACGGCTTTTTAAACAAAATTCTTACCTTTGAGACGCTTGCTAAAAATAACGAAAACGCGAGCAAAAGCGCGAAATTTTTAAACATTTTTGCCTTTGTTTGCTTTGTTTGTATTAGTTTGTTGCTATTTAGCGGGATAGTGACCTCGCTTGTTACGAGCGGCGGAGAGTTTAGCTTTGGCGATATTACGACGCTTGCTATACTTTGTACGACCTGCTGCTATCTTGCGGTGAGCGCAGCCGCGTCTAAATTTAAAATTTTGAGGCATTTTGCGTAAAATTTGAGCTCGAGGGAAAAGAGCTTTTAAAAATAGGCGGCACTTTGAAAGATAAAAAATTTATATTACTTTGCTTATTTGCGCTTTTTAGCGTGCTTTTTACGGTGTTTTTTATGGTTTATATCGTTAGCTACGAGGAGGAAAACGAATTTACTCAGATAGGTAGCAGCGAATTTTACGCGACGCCGCAGGGTAAAATTTACGCGCTCATCCCAAGCGGAGGCAAATTTGAGCTAAAAGGCGTGCGTGCGGATAAATTTAAAGTCCTTGCGCCCGGCGGTTATCGCGGGCAAAACGTCGGCGCCGACGAAAATGCCATCTACTGCGGCAATCTCGCGATGACCGGGCTTGATCCTTCTCGCACTATGGCGATTAGCAATGGGTATTTCACGGACGGCGAGATAAGCTATTTTTGTAGCGACGTAGGCGAGAGAAACTACGAGCTAGGCGGCTTTACCGAGATGGTTCAAACTATGGCGTACGCGATATTTGGTGCTGATAAACCGCAAAGCTATATCTATAAGACCCAGCGCGTTTCTAGCGTAAATTTAGCCCCTATTTTAGATTTCGGTTTCGCGGCGGAAAAAGCGGCTTTGCGCGGCGAAGGCGGCAGGGTGTATTTTGAAGGCAGGCAGCTAGAGGGCGCAGACGCTAGGGCACTAAGATACGTGCTAGACGCGCGCGGACGAGCTAGCGATTTTTACGTCACGGACGGGCAAAACGTCTATTTTAAAAGCTCGCGGCTCGCGGTCAAATTTACGGCAGAGCTGCACGAGGAGGCGTATTTTAACGGCGTGCACTATCTTTTAGAGCCCGCTAGCGGCGCGGTTTATGCGGACGAGTATGAGTTTGCGCCCGAATTTGCGCCTTACTCGCTACCCTTTGGCGTCTCCGGCGCGCACGCTTATCATCTACTTTTTCGCGGCAAGGGTGGGATTTACTTTTGGGAGCGTCACGGCGGCGGCGAAAGCGGCGAGCTAAAACGCGCGGCGGACGATCCTTTTGCGGGTGATATTTGGCCGCTTGCGGGTAGCGTTTTTGTTAGCGGCGCTCAGACTTATTTCGTGCAGAGCCGCGAAGTGTGGCACAGAAATAAGAGCGGCAGGCGGTTAGGCTCGCGCCATACGGAGCTTTTTAGGCTAAAAACGAGCGAGCAGTGGCGCAAAATAGGCTTTGTTCGTAACGGCGTATACGGCGCGGTTTACGCAAACGGCGATAAAATTTACTATTTTGACGCGATGGGAACGGGGCAGCTCATAGACTCTAGCGTCTACGAGATCGCGGATACTGAGGTCATCGAGATCCTGACGCGGCCGTATGATCCGCGCGGTAAAAATCTTGGCAGCGAGGATATCCGCAAGATGATAAAAGAGGGGCGGCTCGTGCCAGCGCAAGGCGAGCTCGTTTTTGAAGCGGTTACTAGCTATGACGTCGAAGAAAGGTATGCTCTTTGGATATTTTTGGCGGTCGCTATCTTTGCGGCGATTGCAGGCAAAGCCTACGAGTATAGAAATCGCGCAAAAGCGATAGAAAACGAAGCCGCGACAAAACCTCGCGGCAAGGTAAAATTTAGACGGTAAATTTACGGCTAGAATTTTTAAATGCTTAAATTTGGCGTTTTGCTCGCCGCTAGCAAATTTTAATCAAATTTTCGCTAAAATCGGGTCAAATTTAAAAGGAGTGCAAATGAAACTAGGAAATTTTTCAGCAAACTCAAGCCTAAGCAATCAATACCTAGAACAAGCTCAAAATAACAGCGCAAAAGCCCTAAACAACATCTCCGCACAGCGCGCTCTAAGCGGTATCGACAGCGCAAATCTCGCTATCGCGGACTCCCTACGCTCTCAAAGCTCCACGCTAGAGCAGGGCGTTGCAAACGCAAACGACGCCATCGGCATCCTACAGATCGCCGACTCTACGCTAGCAAATATCACGCAAAGCGCCGACCGCATCGGCGAGCTCTCGGTCAGATATAACGGCGGCATCCTAAACGCTGACCAGCAAAAGATGATAAAAAGCGAGGCGGACGCTCTAGTGGGCGCGATGAGAGAGAGCACGCAGCAGGCTAGCTTTAACGGCAAGAACGTATTTGGCGGGCAGATGAGCTTCCTAACCGGCAACGGCACGGCGAGCGTAAATTTAAACGCGCCTGATTTTAGCGGTATAGACGTGAGTAACGGCGATAGCGTGAGTAAATTTATCGGTAGCGTAAACGCTCTGCGAGGCGAGATCGGCGCGGCGCAAAACGGCATCATCTCGGGCATCAACGCAAGCCTAACCAAAAACGTCGCGCTAAGACAAAGCGAGTCGCAGCTACAAAATAACGACATCGCTAAAAATCTAAGCTCTTTTAAACAAAACGACCTGCAAGCAAACGCCGCGATCCTTGCGCAAGCGCACAATACGGCAAGCTTGCAAAGCCAGTTTAACAGGCTTTTGGGCTAAATTTAGCTAAACGCCGTTTTAGCCGCTATGCTCCTTGGCGGCTAAAGCTCTTTTATTTTATTCTAAATTGCGATTTGATCGCGCTTTAAATCAATCTATCAAATTTTAATTTCGCGTTTAACATGCCTCCGCGCTTTTTGATCATAAAAGCTTGCCGCGTTAAATTTACTTAAACCCTCCACATTAGCTTTGCTAGGATTATCATTATGACGCACAAAACAAGGGCGATGACGTGCGAGTATTTGCCGAATGGATCGGGCTTTTTGAGCTTATAGACGAAAAATAGCGATATCGCCGTGATTAGGCACATTAGCCCTAGTACGCCGATCTTGGTCGCGAGCAAAATTTGAAACGGGCTATCCAGCCATCCATTCTCTCCGCCAAAATAATCCTTCGCCATATAAGCGCCGCTGATAATCAGCAGCAAAAACGCCGTACCGAATACCTTTGCGCTGCCTTTAGTGTAGGCTTTTTTGACGTGAGCGAGCGTATCCTCGTCTATATGCTTTTTGGCAAACGGAAATATACAAACATCGAAAAATACGTAACCGACGAAGGCGACGGCGCTCAAAATATGAACGATCAGGAAAAATAGATACATTTAAGACCTTTTTTGTTTGATTATATTTAAATCGGTCGTTTAAAGGGATGATTTTGATTAAGGATTACGCGCAAGAGGGCTAAATTTAAAATTTATCGGCGAGGCGGCAAATTTGTAAAAAAGCTTTGTGAGATCAAATTTGAATAGATTCGTAAATTTAGGATTGCGTAAAATTTAAAAGAAAATTATAAAAACCGCCCGTCAAATTTAACGGGTAGGGCAAATTTAAGGGCGCGACAACGCTAAACTTAAATTTAAGTTTGAAGCCCTTGCCAAAACAAGGGCTAAAATTTACTCGACTTCGGCGTCGATGACGTCGTCGTCTTTTTTCTTGCCGCCGTTTGCTTGCTCGCCCGCGGCGCCGTCTTTTTTATACATCGCTTCGGCTAGCTTGTGGCTGGCTTCGCTTAGAGTTTTGACCTTCGCGTCGATCTGCTCTTTGCTCGCATTTTCGTCTTTTAGCGTCTCTTTTAGCTCGTCAAGCGCCTTTTGGATGCGCTCTCTGTCCTCGGCCGGGATCTTTTCGCCTAGCTCGTCAAGGCTCTTTTGCGTTTGGTGAGCGAGCGCGTCGGCTTGGTTGCGCGCCTCGACCGCGTCTTTGCGCTTTTTGTCGTCCTCTTTGTGTAGCTCGGCGTCTTTGACCATGTTGTTGATCTCGTCCTCGCTTAGGCCGCTTGAGCCTGAGATCGTGATATTTTGGGCTTTGCCGGTAGCTTTATCTTTAGCTGAGACCGTTAGGATACCGTTGGCGTCGATGTCAAACTCGACCTCGATCTGAGGCACTCCGCGAGGAGCGGCAGGGATGCCCTCTAGGTTAAACTGACCCAAAGACTTGTTGTCGCGGGCAAATTCGCGTTCGCCTTGGAGTACGTGGATCGTGACGGCGCTTTGGTTGTCCTCGGCGGTTGAAAATACCTGATTTTTCTTAACCGGGATAGTTGTGCCTTTTTCGATGATTTTCGTCATTACGCCGCCTAGAGTCTCGATGCCTAGGCTTAGCGGAGTGACGTCTAGGAGCAACACGTCCTTCACGTCGCCTTTGATGACCGCGCCTTGGATCGCCGCGCCGATAGCTACGACTTCGTCCGGATTTACGCTTTTATTTAGCTCTTTGCCGAATGCCTTTTTGACCTCTTCTTGAACTAAAGGCACGCGCGTCGAGCCGCCCACCATGACGATTTCTTTTATATCTTTTTTGTCAAGTCCGGCATCTTTTACGACCTCGTTTATCTTGGTGATCGTTTGAGCGACCAGATCCTCGATCATACCTTCAAATTTAGCCCTAGTTAGCGTCTTTGTGAGGTGTTTAGGACCCGTAGCGTCGGCGGTGATAAACGGTAAATTTATCGTCGTTTCTTGAGCCGAGCTTAGCTCTTTTTTGGCCGTTTCGGCCGCCTCTTTTAGGCGTTGCATAGCCATCACGTCGGTTTTTAGATCGATGCCTGAGTCGCTTTTAAATTCGCTCGTTAGCCAGTCGATTAGGCGGTTATCGAAATCATCACCGCCTAGAAATGCGTTACCGCCCGTAGCTAGAACCTCGACCACGTTATCGCCGGTCTCTAGTACCGTAACATCGAACGTACCGCCGCCTAGGTCGTAAACCATGATCCTTTCGGACTCTTTTTTATCTAGACCGTAGGCTAGAGCCGCCGCAGTAGGCTCATTTATGATACGAAGCACGTTTAGTCCAGCGATTGTGCCTGCTTCTTTAGTCGCTTTTCTTTGGCTGTCGTTAAAGTACGCAGGCACCGTAATAACGGCGTCTACGACCGTTTCGCCCAGGTAGCTTTCCGCATCCTCTTTTAGCTTCATTAGCACTTTGGCCGAGATTTCTTGCGGAGTGTAGACTTTGCCCGCGATCTCGATAGCGCACGCGCCGTTTCTATCCACGACGTGGTACGGCAGCCTAGCTTTAGCCTCCTGCGCGTTTTTCTCGTTGCTCATTAGACCCATTATTCTCTTGATAGAGTAGATGGTTTTTTCAGGGTTTGTTACGGCTTGGCGTTTTGCGCTATCGCCTACTAAAATTTCGCCCTTATCCGTGAAAGCCACGACCGAAGGAGTCGTGTTTTTGCCCTCTTTGTTAGGGATTACCTTGCTTTCGCCTCGCTCATACACGCTCACGCATGAATTCGTCGTTCCTAGGTCTATACCTATTACTTTTGCCATTGTTTTTCCTTTTTATTAGATTTTTCTTTCAAATTTTACTTTGCTATCGATACCATCGCAGGTCGTAAAACTCTGCCGTTGATTAGATAGCCTTTTTGTATCACTTGCACGATTTTTCCTTTTTCCACGTCCTCGCTATCGATTTGCAGTACGGCATTGTGGAAATTCGGATCAAATTCGCCCTCGGTTTCGATCGGCGTGATACCGTTTTTTTCAAAACACTTTTTAAACTGATCTATCGTTATATAAATTCCTTCTTTGATTTTTGCCGCATATTCGTCGCCTTCGGTTTCAAAATTTACCGCCATCTCAAGCGCGTCTATCACTGGAAGCAGATCTCGCGCGAATTTTTCGTTTGCATACGTCGCGATGTCTGCTTTTTCCTTTTCAAAACGCTTTTTGATGTTTTCAAAGTCCGCGTTAGCTCTATAATACTTATCCGTTAGCTCCTCAAGCTGCTTTTGAAGCTCTACGTACTTCGCGTCTAGACCCTCAAAGCTGATGCTCTCGTCGAAATTTGACGGGATTTGCTGCTCAAGCTCTACATTTTCATTCTCGTTCATGCCGCCTCCTTTAGGTTGTTTAAAAATCTTTCATAGTCATTATAAATACTGCCCGCGCAAAGCATTTTGGCCTCTTTGCCCCCAAAATTTACGTCTAGTTTCATGCCTAGGTAATTTTCTCCGAAAAAGATTAAATTTGAGTCAAAAAACATCTCAAAGCTAGGGCTTAGCGTGTTTTTAAAGCTCTCACCGAAAATTTCAAGCGCTACCTTTTCGTTTTCTAAAAAGCGAATTTTAGTACGCTTTAGCTCGGCTATCTTGTTTCTTAGCTCGTTTAGACCCACCTGCATACAGGTAAGCTCGAGCCTGCCCAGGTCTATGCCGATGAGATTGCTCAAAAACTTCTCGACTTTTGGGTTAAATTTGAGCGCGATCTCGTCCTCGTTAAAGCTCAAAATCAAAAATCTATTGTTTAAATTTAATACTTCGTTTAGCATTTGGGCTTTGCTTTCAAAAATCATCGCGTAAATTTCAAATTTATCGCTTAGCAACTTTAGTAGGTTAGGATTTGCGATATCTAGCGTCTCATTGAAATTTAATCTAGCTCGCCAATAATCTCTCATCGTCGCAGCCGTCGGTATCCTGCCGCCGCTAACGTGAAACTGGGTAATCGCGCCCTCGTCGGAGAGCTTTTTAAAATAAACCCTGATCGTAGAGGCCGGGATCGACATCGCCATACGCGAACCAAGCTCGCTAGAGCCGATCGGAGCATTGTCGCTAAGATAAGCTTGAATGATAGAATCAAGTATCAGATCTCGCTTGCTCACCTTTATCATATTAGCACTCTCTCCTTTAAATTGCTAGGCGCATTATACAACATTGAGCGGATAATTGTCAAGGGCTATAGTTAAAAAAAATTGTTTAGATAACTTTAGCGTAATAAGCTCAATGTTATAAGGGTAAAATTTGAACGTGTCAAGCGGTGTGTTTGAATAATTAAATATATTTAATGTAAGGAGCGGGTCAAATTTAGTTTTATCGCTATAAAATTTATGAATCTAAAATTTGATGTGTTAAATTTAAAAATGAGTAAAAAAGTAAAATTTGAAAGAAAAGCCCCGAATTTGGGGCTTTGAATTATTTATCTCTGAGATTTAGCTCAGCGATAACTTTTATGTAAGCTGCGTAATCTTTAGCTTTTAGATATTTCATCAAGCGTTTTCTGCGGCCGACTATTTTAAGTAGTCCGAGGCGAGACGAGTGATCTTTTTTGTAGATTTTTAGGTGCTCGGTTAGCTCCTCAACTCTTGCGGTTAGCAATGCGATCTGAACTTCTGGAGAGCCCGTATCTTTCTCTTTTCTAGCGAATTTCGCAACAATTTCTGCTTTTTTAGCCGAATCCAAAGCCATAATGACCTCCTGATTGGTGAGATTAAAAAAGGCGATTATATCATAAAAATCAAAAAATGCGGCGCCTGTTTTAAAAAATATTGATTTAATCAAATTTGCAGATAAAATTTAATAAAATATCCGCAAAAAATTTAAGGGGATTTTATGCTTTTGACAAAAGCAAGCGAATACGCGCTGCTTTCGCTGATTTACATAGCGCAAAAAGACGCTCCCTCGGACGTCGATACGATGTCGGGCGAGCTTGAGATATCAAAAAGCTTTTTGGCTAAAATTTTACAAAATTTGGCCAGAGAGGGCATTTTGGTTTCGTTTAAGGGCGCAAACGGCGGATTTATGCTCGCGCAAAAGCCTGAAGAAATCAGCATAAAAAGAATAATCGAAAGCGCAGAAAAGCGTAAAATGGCGGTATTTGAGTGCTCGATCTCGGCCGATAGTTGCGCCTCTAGCAAGGGCGGAATGTGCCAAATTTGGCCGATGTTTAGCGCGCTTCAGTCTAAAATCGACGATTTTTTGGATACGATTACGTTAGCAAATATAATCAAGAAGTAAAATTTGGCAAAACAAAAGCGCAATATCCTAACCCTGGTCGCACCGTTTTTAGAGCCTATCATAAGGTTTAAGGGGCTCACGATCGTCGGCGTCATAATCGCCATCCTAGCGATCATCATCGTGCCGCTTCCTAGCGCGGTTTTGGACTTTTTTCTTGCGCTTTCCATCTCTATCTCGGTGCTCATCATCCTTATCGCCGTTTACGTGCCAAAGCCTACCGACCTTAGCACGTTTCCGACGCTTATTCTCATCATCACGCTTTTTAGACTCTCGCTAAACATAGCCACCACGCGCATGATTTTGAGCGAAGGGCACAACGGTCCCGATGCCGTGAGCGAGATAATCTCAAGCTTCGGGCAGTTCGTCGTAGGCGGCAACTACGTCATCGGCGTGATCGTCTTTACGATCCTAGTGCTTATAAATTTCATGGTCGTTACCAAAGGCTCGACGCGCGTGAGCGAGGTGCAGGCGAGATTTACGCTCGATGCGATGCCGGGTAAACAAATGGCGATAGACGCCGACCTAAACGCCGGTCTAATCGACGAAAAGACCGCCAGAGAGCGCCGCGAAGCCATCATCGGCGAGGCGAATTTCTACGGAGCGATGGATGGTTCGTCTAAATTTATAAAAGGCGACGCAGTCGCTGGCATCATCATCACGATCATAAACATCGTCGGCGGCTTTCTCATCGGTTCGTTTCAGTACGGCCTAGATATGGCTACCTCGGCGCAAAACTACACGATCCTAACGATCGGCGACGGTCTAGTGAGCCAGATCCCGGGCCTCATCACGTCGACGGCTACGGCGATCATCATCACTCGAGCTAGCAAGGACGATGAAAATTTCGCCGAGGGCTCGCTAACGCAGCTGCTAGGCGAATATAAAACGCTTTTAATAGTCGGCTTCATACTATTTATCTTTGCTCTAGTTCCAGGGCTTCCGACGCTATCTCTCGGATTTATCTCGCTTCTGTTTTTAAGTATGGGCTTTATAATGAAAGAGGTAAAAGAGGGCAAGATAAATTTGACTGCCAAGGTCCAAAGCGCAAGCTCTATCCAAGGCGAAGAAGAAGGGCAGACTGCACCAAAACCCCCTAAAAAAAGCGAAGAAGAAATCGCCCGCGAAGAGGAAGCTAAGATAAACGACATCTTAAAGCTTGAAATTTTAGAACTCGATCTAGGTTACGGCCTGCTAAAGATCGCCGAGACCGATCTCATCGAGCGCATACGAGCGATGCGCCGAAATATCGCCGCACAGCTTGGTTTTTTGATGCCAAAGATCCGTATCCGTGATAATCTCCAACTACCGCCCAACGAATACCGCTTCAAGCTAAAAGGCGTCGTGATCGGGCAGGGGGAAATTTACGCGGATAAATTCCTCGCGATGGATAGCGGGCTAGTTAGCGACAACATCGAAGGCATCCCGACTAAAGAGCCGGCGTTTGGCCTAGACGCGCTATGGATCGATGCGAGCGTGAAGGAGGACGCGATACTAAGCGGCTACACGATCGTAGATCCCGCAAGCGTCATCTCCACGCACATGAGCGAGCTGATAAAGCAAAACGCCGCCGAGCTCCTAACTCGCCAAGAGACGCAAAATTTGCTCGACAAGCTAAAATCGGAATACCCGGTCATCGTCGAGGATACGCTGCGCATCGCGCCTATAGGAGTGATCCAAAAGGTGCTAAAAGCGCTACTAAAAGACCACATCCCGATAAAAGATATGCTAAGCATCCTAGAGGCGCTAAGCGACATCGCCGAGGTTAGCAAGAATCTTGATATGATCGTCGAGCACGTCCGTACCGCGCTTGCTCGCGCTATCACTTCGCTTTACGTCGATGAGGGCGGGCGGCTAAATTTCTACGTGATGGAGCCCGCCGCGCAGCAAAAGCTGATCGACGCCGTGCAGTATAAAGACGGCGCGTATCACCTGATGATAAACGTCTCGCAGACGTCGGCGATCGTACAGGCTCTGCGCGAGGCGAGGGCGAAGCGACCGATCTCGGAGTACGGCTCTATGATACTTTGCGTGGAGCCTAGCTTGCGTAAATTTATCGCCGATATCTGCGCGAATTTCGCCATAGATATCACGGTGCTTAGCTTTGCCGAAGTCGCGGCAAATACGCCGTTTGAGACGCTAGGCACGATAGAAATATCAAATTTGTAAGGAATAAAATGACCATCCATCACCTCTCGCACACCGATCTGGACGGATACGGTGCGCAGGTAATAACGAATCACTATTTTAAAAACGTTAAATTTTATAACTCAAACTACGGCAAGGAGATCGACGAGAAATTTGATCAAATTTTGGCTCAAATTTCGGATAAAAACGTAGCCCGGACGCAGTCAAATTTAATCGGCGAGCAAAATGGTAACTTGCAAAACGCGCCCGAAAATCGCGGCGAGGGCGAAGCGGCTAAAAGCAATGAAAAAGCGCTTATCCTGATAACGGATCTAAATTTGACCGTGGAGCAGTGCGAAGCCTACGAAAAGGCGATCGCAAATAAAAACGCTAAAATTTTACTCCTCGATCACCACCAAAGCGGAGCCGAGTGCGCGAGCAAATTTGGCTGGTATTTTTTAGATAGCTCAAGGTGCGCGACTAAGATCACGCATGATTTTTTCGCTAAAATTTACGGGGAGGATGCTAGCCTAAATCACTTTAGCGACGTCGTAAATGCGGTCGATATCTGGCTAAAAGACGACGTAAATTTTGAAATGGGCAAGGTCGGGCTCGGTCTCGTCGCAAACGCAAAAGAGATAAATAAAACGATGTTTGAGGCTGAAAATTCGCGCTATCTTTTTTATCTAATCAAACGAGCGCGGGAGTTTTTTGACGCGGGAGACGACTACGTCGGGCTTGACGAGGCGATTTTCGGGTTTAAAAAGGACTTTTTTAAAGAGGATAAAAACGATACGCTAAGCAACCTGATCTCAGCCTTCGTCGTAAAAAAACTAAGCGAAGAAAAAGAGAAATTTAGCATAAAATATAACGATCTTAACGGTATTTTGACCTACAATATCGGCAACACCTCGGTTATCGGCAACGATTTTTTAGTCGCGAATCCCGATATTGATTTTTTCATCGACGTTACGAGCAAAAAGACGCTGAGCTTTCGCGCCAACGGCAAGGCGGACGTGAGCTTGATGGCTAAAAATTTAGTCGGCGGCGGCGGACACGTGAACGCTAGCGGAGGGCTTTTTGCGGGCTTTAAGGATAGCTTTAGCTATGAGAACGTAAAAGCGCAGATAACCGACCTGATAACTAAAAAAACGATTTTACAAGGATAGAAAATGAAAGAAATAGAACCTACCGTAGACGAGCTAAGCTACGAGCTTTCGATGATGCTGGAGGCGATGCTGTATTATGCCGGCGTAAAAAAAGATAGGCTCGAGGACGCCGCCGAGACCTACATCGAGTGCATCGACGACGCGCTGGAAAACTCGGATGCCGAGGGCGTGGACGAGGTGCTCGAAGTCGTCGAATACATGAAGAAAAAGCACGCTAAATTTTTCAAATGAAAACTCTAGCGCAAATTTTACTTTTATCGGCTCTGGCGGCGATGCTGGGCGGTTGCGTGTTTTTAAACGACCGCGGCGTGACGACGAAGTACTACAACGAGTGCAAGGAGTACTACGACGCGACGGGCGTCTATCACAAAGAGTGCCCTAAAAACATCATCGACTGGACGGAGTGATGAGCTTAGAAGCGGCTAGAGCAGCGAAGACTAGGGAGCTGGCGGGCAAAACCTATGCGCCTTTGATGCGGGAGGTAGAGGAGCTGGCGGCTAAATTTAAGGATCGCGAGTTTGAGCTCAAATTTGACGATATAGTCGAGATAAACGTAAATTTAAACCCAGCCCAGCGCGGAGAGACGCTGCAAACGGCGCTAAATTTACGCTCGTGGCGCAAGGGGCCGTTTAAGATAGACGACATATTTATCGATAGCGAGTGGAGGAGTTTTGTTAAATTTAACCTACTCGCACCGCACATGGATCTAGCGGATAAGGTCGTGGGCGATATCGGCTGCAACAACGGCTACTATCTCTTTCGTATGTTGCCCCAGCGCCCCAAAAAACTAATCGGCTTTGATCCCGGCGTGATGAGCTTTTTGCAGTTTAAATTTATCGATGCGTTCGCGCGCTCGGGTATAGAGTACGAGCTGCTAGGCGTCGAGCATCTGCCGCACTACGGCGTCAAATTTGACGCGCTATTTTGTCTTGGCGTGCTCTATCACAGAAGCGATCCGGTGCGTACGCTAAAAGAGCTAAAAGGCGCGCTAAATGCGGGCGGCGAGCTCTTTTTAGATACGATGTATCTTGATATGCAGGGCGATTTTGCCCTGAGTCCGAAAAATACATACTCAAAGATACCGAATATCTACTTCGTGCCGACCGTTAGCGCGCTTTTAAACTGGTGCGAGAGGGCGAATTTTAAAGATGCGCAAATTTTGGCCACAAAGCCGACGGACGCGCACGAGCAGCGAAAAACCGAGTGGATCTTGGGGCAGAGCTTGGGCGATTTCCTCGATCCAGCAGACTCTACGCGTACGGTCGAGGGCTATCCCGCGCCAAAACGGGTCTATCTAAAACTAAGCGTATAAAAAGGTAAAAAATGGACGAAAATATCTACGACGACAACAGTAGCGACGGGGTCGTACTACCCGAGGACGAAAATCCGTTTCGCAACGAGCTAAAAACCTCGCCGAATATAAAAATCGGCCTAAGCGGCGCCGTGACGCAGCTCGAGCCAAATCACGCCAAAACGCGTTTTTTCGCCACTGGCGATATGGTCGCCGATAGCGAGGGGCTTATACACAGCGGGTTTGTTTTCTCTGCGGCTAGCTACGCGGCGATGGCGGCGGTCAATGAGACTTTTAGCGTCGTTATCGGGGCTAAGATACATTTTTTTGCTCCGACCAAGCTAAACGAAGCGATCGAATTCGACGCGCGCTCGCATTTTAACGAGAGCAAAAAACGCGAGGTGCGAGTGACGGGCAAAACAAACGATATAAAGGTGTTTGAGGGGACTTTTCAGGTCGTGATTTTAGAAGATCATATCTTTAAAATTTACAAAACCAACCTGCAAAAACAAGCTGGGCAAAGACGAAACGAAGAAAAACGCAAAGAAGAGGCGAAGCAAAACGCGTAAAAACGATCAAATTTAAAAGGATACCTGACGGCTCGGTAAATTCGGCGCCGCTTTTGCTTTCAAATTTTGTTTTGCGCCGTATTTTTGGACGGTATTTTGGCAAAACCAGCATAAATTTAACGCTAAATTCGCCGCCGTCAAATTTGCCTTTTAAAATTTGGCGCGGTTATTTTGAAATTTTAGAAGATCAAATTTAACCCGCTAAAATCTCATCTCTTTGCTTATCATATCTATCCAAAAGTCCAAATTTGCCCGCTCGGCTTTTAGCGTCGTTTTTTCGCCATGACCCGGATACAGTATAAAATCTCCCTGCATTTTTTTGCATTTTAGCAAGCTTTGGCGCATATCCTCGGCGTTTGAAA
>CAUQOI010000039.1:0-16206 GCA_963519525.1 uncultured Campylobacter sp. | reverse complement strand
GACGCCAGCGCCCTTACGTTTTCGTCGCTAAATTTAAGCGGAAAGCGGCTTGCGCTTTGTTTTGAGATCTCGTAGTTTTTTAGCCCGCTTTGGGTTTGGATTTTACCGTAAAATTTAAACTGATCCTCGCTTTGAAACGGCAAAATCGCGCCTATGCGTCCATAAAATAAAAAGTTGCCGTTTTTGTCGTAGACGGGCTCTTCGTCTTTTATAACGCTTAAAAATTTAGAATTTTTTAGCTCCTGCACGGCCTCTGCGCTTAAAATTTTGATTTCGGTCGATTTTATCCACGCCCAGACGTTATCGCTACCGACGAACGCCCACGCGCCGTCGGCCGAAAAGTGCGAAACGTAAAGCGGATAACCAATCGAGATGAAAGATAGCTGAGCGTAGTCAAACGGCAGCCCCTCGCCTGCGCGCACGGGATTATAAAGCACGGCTTCATCGGTTGGCAAGTTTCGCAGGCTCGCGTTTGCCGTCGTTATCGCAGGTAGCGAAACCAGACCGAAGCTCTCTATACTCGCGTTTTTGCGCACTTTTTCAAACCATTCGTTTGGGATTTTGCGCATATTTGAGAAATAATACTGCCTTTTTGCCGTGTTTTTATAGTAGTCTAGCGCCCAAAATGCGTCTTTTGGGGTTGTTGTCGGCGCTTTTAGATCAAGCGCGTTAAAGCGTTTTTGCAGCAGAGCTTGGCCGCTACTTTGAGCTTCAAATGGCAGTATCGGTAGCGCATTTGCATTTTGATCGACGTCAAATTGCAGATAGCTGATGTGACCTAAATTTTCATTCGCGCTCTCCTCGGGCATGTCGTGCGACGCCGCCGCATTAGCGCCTTGATCTAGCAAATTTACCGCGCCCTGGGTATCTTTTGGCGATGCGCAACCGCCTAACATCGCTAACGCTACCGCCGCAGAAAGTATAAATTTATCAAATTTCAATCTCGCTCCTTAAAAATAAGCTATAATTTTACAAAAAATAGGGAAATTTGTGTTAAACCAGCTCTTAGAAATCTTAAAAAAATCAAATGTTTTTCTCACCGGGCGCGGCGGCGTGGGTAAAAGCTGCCTCACGCAAGCGGTCATCAAGCACTATAAAAGCGAGCTAAAAAACGTCGTGGTGCTGGGCAGCACCGGCATCGCAGCGGTAAACGTCGGCGGAGTGAGCGTGCATAGCTTTTTTAAATTCGGCATTTGCTCAAACCTTGAGGAGCTGCGCGGCTACGACCGCAAACAGCGCGGAAAGCTTGGCGAACTAAAAAAGATGCTCGACGTCTGCGATCTCATCGTGATAGACGAAATTTCGATGATCAGCGCGGGGCTGATGGATATGATTTATTACCGCTTGATGAGCTCGCGATTCGTCGGGCGCGTGATGCTCGTGGGCGACTTTTATCAGCTGCCGCCCGTGCGAAAAAACGGCGAAGACGGTAGCTCGCTGTTTAAATTTCTTTATGCTTTTAACTCTAGCTCATGGCATGAATTTGAGTTTAAAAATATCGAGCTAGTCGTATCAAAACGCACGAAGGATAAGAAATTTTACGATATCTTATCTATGCTTCGCGTCGGACGGCTGAGCGAAGGGGTGTTTGCCTATATCGAAAATTTACGCGTGCCAAGCGTGCAGGTAGATGACGATACGAGCGTGCTTTTTGGGCGAAACTACGAAGCGGACGAGCTAAATAACAAGATGCTTTCCAAACTGCCCGCGCCGCTTGAAAGAGCCGAGGCGCTAGTGGAAATTTACGATGAAAATTTAAACGAAAACGCGCTAGATCGCTGGATCGCAAACCTCTACGCGCCTGAAATTTTAAACATAAAAATCGGCGCGAAAGTTATATTTACCGTAAATAAATGGGGCGAGTACTATAACGGCGAGCGCGGGCAGATAATGCAAATTTTAAAAGAAGGCGGCGAGATAAAAAGCGTCATCGTACAAAAAGCTAACGGCGAGATCGTCGAGGTGGAGCGAGCGAGATTTGATATGAGCGAGTTCGTGATGACGGGCGAGCATCTAGAAGAGCGCGCGAGGGCGTCTTTGACTCAGTTTCCGCTAAAGCTAGCCTACGCGATCACGATCCATAAATCCCAAGGCATGAGCATCGAAAATTTAGTCTGCGACCTAAATCATATCTTTGCCAACGGGCAGCTCTACGTCGCGCTATCGCGGGCGATCGATCCCAAAAAACTGAGGATATTTTACGGCAAAAGTCGGCCGTTTAGAGAGTATTTGCAAAGCGTCGTTAAAATAGACGAAGAGGTCGAGAAATTCTATCTTGAAAACAAATTTGAAAACATTAAGGAAGACGTATGAAAAAGATTTTTGCGCTGGCTTTTGCCGCGGTTATGGCCTTTGCCGAGACGCTAAATATCGATAACTTTGAAACCGATCTGTATTCCAGAGACGCTAAAAGCTCAATCAAAAAAGTAAGCGTAAGCCTGCGCCTAGATGGGCGCGACGTCGCGGACAACGAAGCTTACGTACTTGACGCGCTAAACGTCGTTATAGGTAGTTTTTACGTCGAGGATCTGCTAACATCGCTCGGTAAGGAAAAATTTAAAGACACGCTGGTTAAATACACCGCCAAAAAGCACTCGGTCGATATCGACGAGGTGCTCATCATCTCGCTAAAAACCGTGCGCGAACCAAATATCGAAGAGCTACTTGAAGCGCTAAAAAACGTCAAAACCACGGGCTCTAAAAGATCGCAAAAAGAGCAAGTCGAGGATATACTTAGAGGAAATAAAAATCAGCTAAAACCGATGGATTTAAATCAGATAGATGATTTTGGCAAAGACTTCGGAGAGCGGTAAATTTAATAACGGCTTGTCTTTTTCCGCCATACTTCGCTACCGACTCAGTCGGCTTGGGTCACGACGACTAGTCCGCTCCCTCGCCTCGATCGCCGCTGCCTCGTCTGACCAAAAAACAGTTCACCTTATTGTTTTAAGTTCAAATTTAAAGCTTAAATTTGTAAAATTTAAGCTTTTTCTTTTTTCTTTGGGGCAGGAAGAGGCTTTGCTTAGCTTCCCTTGCGGTCGCTACTGTCGCCCTATGAGGCTCAAGACCGCCTGCGGCTCGTAACTGCAAGCGAAGTAAAACATTGAGGGTTTTGTAAATTTTGATGGAGTTAAATTTGGCATTTTCAAGATGCGGGTCTCGGCGAGTCAAATTTACAAATTTAGCTTCAAATTTGAACGTAGCAATGATAAGGCGAAGTATCGCGAGATGATTTTTCGAGCTTTGAAGCAAAATTGAGCGTGCGCTAGGCATATAGCCTGCGGAGCGAAAATTTTGTGAAATCTCGGAAAAGCACTCGCGAGACAAGCCGCTTTTTACTAAAAATTTATTGGTTTATGACGTCATAATACGACGGTATCACCGGCGTCAGCAAATCATCGCTTATCTTAAAATCTTTTTTGGTATTGCTCAGCGTGATTTTGATCTTGTTGCCGAGCTTATCCTCGTAGTCGATCCTTGTCGGGATGTAGTTTTTGACGGTGATTAGATATTCTACGCCGTCGTATTTGGCTTTGTAGAGCGTGTCGGTGATCTTAACTGCGTTTCTAACGACGTCGATCAAATTCGGCGCCTTTTCAAATTTAGAGATGATCGCTTGCTCAAGCGCATCCTCGATCACGACGACGCGGTTTTTATCAAAGTAGATTTTTTTAGGCGTCGGACGCTCGTAGATCCAGTAGGCGCGGTTATTGCTTTTTGCGTAAAATTTACCGAAATAATCGACCGTTTCGTTCTCGCTCGTGATGGTTTGCACGAAGTCGCTTTGAAGCGTGACGAAATTTAACGTAACTCCGAAAGCCGAGGCGCAAAAGAGCAAAAATGCTAAAATTTTTTTCATATATTTTCCTTTATCGGGCGAAATTCTAGCTAAGTTTAAATAATAAAATGTTAAAATCCAAGCTTTAACAAAATTTAAAAAGGCTAAAAATGATAACGGCGTTTATGCAGAAGGTATTCGGCACGAAAAACGACAGGGAAGTAAAAAAATATTTCAAACGCGTCGCCTACATAAACTCGCTCGAGAGCAAATATCAAGCGATGAGCGATGATGAACTGAAGGCTAAATTTAACGAATTTAAAGCGCAAGTGCAAAACGGCGAAAAGAGCCAGTACGAGCTGCTAGACGATGTGTTCGCCATCGTACGCGAGGTCGGTAAAAGGACGCTAAATATGCGCCATTTCGACGTTCAGCTAATCGGCGGCATGGTGCTAAACGACGGCAAGATCGCCGAGATGAAAACGGGCGAAGGTAAAACCCTCGTAGCAAGCCTACCCGTCGTACTAAACGCGATGAGCGGCAAGGGCGTGCACGTCGTGACGGTAAACGACTACCTCGCCAAACGCGACGCGACGCAAATGGGCGAAATTTATAAATTTCTAGGCCTTAGCGTCGGCGTGATACTAGGCGGCGAATACGACGACTCGGCGCGAAAAGCCGCATACGACAGCGATATCACCTATGGTACGAATAACGAATTCGGCTTTGACTACCTACGCGACAATATGAAAATGGATTTCAAAGACAAGGTGCAAAGAGAGCACAACTTCGTCATCGTGGACGAGGTCGATAGTATCCTCATCGACGAGGCCAGGACGCCGCTCATCATCTCTGGTCCTACAAACCGCACGCTAGACGGCTACATCAAAGCAAACGAAGTCGCGCGTCAGATGAAGCGCGGCGAACCGCCTGCGACTCCGCAAGAAAAGGCTACCGGCGACTTCACCGTCGATGAGAAAAACCGCACGATAGCGATCACCGAAGAAGGCATCTCAAAGGCCGAAAAGCTCTTTGGCGTGGCAAATCTATACGACATGGAAAACGCGATTTTGAGCCACCACCTAGACCAAGCTCTAAAAGCGCACAATCTCTTTGAAAAAGACGTGCACTACGTCGTTCGCGATGGACAAGTCGTCATCGTCGACGAATTTACTGGGCGTCTTAGCGAAGGGCGAAGATTTAGCGAGGGCTTGCACCAAGCGCTCGAGGCTAAAGAGGGCGTAAAGATCCAAGAAGAGAGCCAAACGCTAGCGGATATTACGTTTCAAAACTACTTTAGGCTTTACAAAAAACTATCGGGCATGACGGGTACGGCGCAGACGGAGGCGACCGAGTTTTCGCAAATTTACAAGCTTGACGTCGTATCGATCCCGACAAACGTGCCTGTTATAAGAAAAGACAACAACGATCTTATCTACAAAACAGAAAACGAGAAATTTAAAGCCGTGATCGACGAGATCAAAAAGGCTCACGACCGCGGTCAGCCAGTGCTCGTGGGTACCGCCTCGATCGAAAAGAGCGAAAAGCTACACAACCTGCTCGTAAAAGAAAAGATCCCGCACTCCGTGCTAAACGCTAAAAATCACGAAAAAGAGGCCGAGATCATCGCTCAAGCCGGCGCTCGCGGCGCAGTTACGATCGCTACGAATATGGCCGGACGCGGCGTAGACATCCGTATCGACGACGAGGTACGAAACCTGGGCGGTCTATACATCATCGGCACCGAAAGGCACGAAAGCCGCCGTATCGACAACCAGCTGCGAGGCCGTTCGGGACGTCAGGGCGATCCGGGAGTTAGCCGCTTTTATCTAAGCCTTGAGGATAATCTGCTTCGAATATTCGGCAGCGACCGCATCAAGGCGATAATGACGCGCCTAGGTATCGAAGAGGGCGAAAGCATCGACTCGAAAATGGTCACTAGAGCCGTCGAAAATGCGCAAAAAAAGGTCGAGAGCCTGCACTTTGAAGCGCGAAAACATATCCTTGAGTACGACGACGTTGCAAACGAGCAGCGAAAAACGGTATATAAATTTAGAAACGAGCTACTTGATCCAAATTTTGAAGTCGGCGAAAAGATCAAACAAAATCGCGCCGAGTTTGTCGAGCACCTGCTAGCCCAGGCCGAAATTTACGCAGGCGAGCCAAAGAGCGAGTATAACCTCGAAAAACTAAGCTCCGTGATAATCTCAAACGGCGCGCTAATGCAGCCTGACGAGCTAAAAGATCTCGACTATGCCGAGCTTGCCGAGAAGATAACGGCTAAATTTGAGGCTGACTATGAAGAAAAAATGGGCGTAATAGGCGAGGGTCAGCGCAAATACCTAGAAAAGGTACTTTGCCTACAAGTGCTAGACACCGCGTGGCGCGAGCATCTATATCAGATGGACATCCTAAAAACCGGCATCGGGCTGCGCGGCTACAACCAAAAAGATCCGCTCACCGAGTATAAAAAAGAGAGCTTTAGTCTCTTTATGGAGCTCGTTAGCCGCATCAAATTTGAAAGCATCAAGCTGCTAACGGCCGTGCGCCTAAGCTTCTCCGAGCCTACCGAGTCTACGTCTCAAGAAGCGCAAGGTACTGAGGCTGCTAGCGCGCCCGAGAGCGAAGAAAAGCCCGGCAAAAAAGTATCCAGAAACGATCCGTGCCCGTGCGGAAGCGGTAAAAAATACAAAGACTGCCACGGCAAAAGCGGCCCTAAAAAAGGAGCTTTTGCGGAGGATTGGGATAAAATTTAGCTTTGGGGTTTTGGCGGCGGCTTGCTAAATTTAACATTTAAGTTAGCCGCCGTTTTTTATAGCGACGCGAAGTCGTAAATTTAAAGCGCCTAGTTTTTGCAAGCGGTTTAAAATTTGACGTCAAATTTGCGCAGATAGACGATTTAAATTTTAAACTCGCCTCAGCGCAAATTTAAACAAGACAGAGCGACGCAAAAGTAGCGAGCAAACCAAAGCCCAAATTTAAACAACGGAAAATCAAATGAGCCTAACCAAATATCTACTTTTTAAATATCTACGGTTTGATAAAACCCAGCCGTTTATCATGCTTTCGGCGCTTTTGGCGTTTCTTGGCGTGGGCGTCGGGCTAATGGTGCTTATCGTCGCGATGGCGATCATGAACGGCTTTGACAAGGAGTTTGAGCGCAAACTTTTTACCATGAACTACCCAATCACGATCCTCTCCGCCATACGCGGCAACATCGACGAGAGCGACGTTAGCGAACTAAAACAGAAGTTTCCGAATCTCAAATTTAGCCCATATATCATGAGTCAGGTTATCATAAAGGGGGCAAATAGCTTCGAGGGCGGACTGCTTTTTGGCGTAAATTCAGCCGACGAAAAGCAGATAAACTCGGTCGTGGCGGCAGGCCTTAAGGACCGCGAGCTAGACGGATACGGCCTGCTCGTAGGGCAAGGCGTCAAAAACGAGATGATGATAAACGAAAACGACAAACTCACGCTCATTTTTACCAAAAACGATCCGAGCGGCTTCGCGCTAACGCCTAAAATGAAGCGCTTTGACGTCGTGAGCTCGTTTAGCTCGGGGCTCGTGGCCTACGACAAAAGCTACCTCTACACGAGCGTGGAGGCGCTGCGCAAGATACTCGAGTACGACGAGGGCAAATTTGACGGTATACACGTGTTTTCAAACGATCCGTTCGCCGACATCGAAAAGATCTCACGCGAGCTGAGGCTAGGACAAAAAGCTATCGGCTGGTGGCAACAAAACGGCAACTTTTTCTCCGCCTTGGCGCTCGAAAAGCGCGCGCTTTTCATTGTTTTGATGCTCATCATCCTGGTTGCCTCGCTAAATATCATAAGCTCGCTACTTATGACCGTCATGAACCGCCGCCAAGAGATCGCGCTACTGCTCTCGCTGGGCGCCAGCAAGGCCGAGATAAAAAAGAGCTTTTTTGCTCTCGGCGCCACGATAGGCGGGGGCGGGATAGTGTTTGGGCTCGTGCTCGGGCTCTTTGGCATGTGGTTGCTCGGCAGCTTTGATATCATAAATTTGCCGGCTGACGTCTACGGCAGCGCGAAGCTTCCTATGGAGCTATCTTTGCTCGATCTTGCTATGATCTTAGTCGGAGCTATCGTCATCGTGGCGCTTTCGTCGTTTTATCCGGCCAAAAAAGCCGCACAGATAAACGTGCTTGAGACGCTTAGGAATGAGTAGTTATTAATTTAAAATATGTATCGGGGTATTGGGGCTTTGCGCTATTTGCTAAGCAAAGCGAGTGATCCGAAAGATTGCATCAGCTTAAAACAAGCAGCTTAGCAGAAAAGTACGAAAAGTTTAAAAGAATAAAATATTAAAAACAGATCAAAAACTCGGTAAATTTTGCGCACTTTAGGCGATTGGCGTCAAATCCCCGCGAGTCAGTCAGTTCATTTAAAAAACTCGACTTTGCCATTGACATATCTATACCGCCAGAACATGATCGGACGCGAAGGCGACGCCATATCGAGGCGCAGAGACGAGCTCGTCCAGGTAAAGCAATACGCGCCCCGGACAAGCTTATAAACAGATAAAAACCGAGGTCAAATTTAGCCGGCAGCTCGGCAAAATTTAACTGCACCTAGCGCCAAAATCACACCCCCAGCGCCGCCCTCACCTCGTCGCTCGCCATCTCGATACTCCACGCAGGCTCCCACACGAGGTCTATCTCGCACTCTTTTACGCCGTCGACATTCAGCACCGCCGTCTCGACCCAGCTTAGTATCATCTCGTGCAGCGGGCACGAGCGCGTAGATAGCGTCATCGTAACCTTCGCCTTGCCGTTCTCGTCACAAACTGCGTCGTAAATCAGCCCCAAGGACACGATATCAAAACCGACCTCGGGATCGACGATGTTTGAGAGCGCTCCGTATATTTTTTCTTTCATTTTTCTTCCTTTATTCCAAATTTCGTAAATTTAAAAACATTTATCATATTTATCGCAACTAAAACGATACTGACGAGCAGGCTAGCTACGCCGCAGTGCGCGAGCGATTTTATCTCTAGCCAGATGCCAAGCTCGTAGAGAGCAAGCCCAATGGCGTTAAAGCCGATGCCGATATATGCGGGCTTTTTAAGGATCATCTGATCTAGCAGCGGCACTTTTGTCTTACCCACAAAGGGTGCCACATAGTGGTACCAGATGAGAAACGGCGCGATCTTGTAAAGATGAGCCGCGATAAAAGCGAATAAAAAGCCGTAAATTAGCATAAACACCGCCATATCGTATCTATCCGCCGCGATAAATACGCAAAACAGCACGAAGGCCGCGAGCGAAAGAGCGATATTGACGTTCCAGTAGTCATACGCTTTGCGAACGCGCTTTTTTAGGATATGCAGCGCCTCGGCGACAAAGCAAATAATCGCCGCCCCAAACGCAAAGTACGCGTAAATTTCGCTAAAAAAGAGCAAAACGCCAGCCAAAATATAAAATCCGAAGGCAAATTTGCTAAGCGTAAATTTTAGATCGTGCGCCAGGGCAAACATCGGTAGCAGCACGGTCGCCACGCCGACGATGATAAAAAAGACAAACCCGAGCACGAAATATACGTGAAATTTAAGCGCGAACATAAAATCCATCGGCAAAGTGCCCGAAAGTATCATCAAAAGGCAAAATCCAAGCGAGATGCCGGCGAGTAAAAATATCGCCGAAACAAAAAGCATAAAGGCCGCGAAGCTCTTTTTTTCATTATCCATAAAACTAACGATATAGGTCGTGCCAAAAAACAGCAGCGCAAGAAAAAGCGCCATGCCGCCGCCGTGTATGAAGCCCGTTTTGCCGCTGATCATCCCGTAGCTCATCGACACTACGCCCGCGCAGTAAAGGGCTAAATTTGCCACCGCACCCTTGATCGTCGAAAACGGCTTTTCTAAAATCACCGAAGTGAGCTGATAAAGCGCGCCGATGATGATGCTCATAACAAATCCGACGAAAAACACGTGTAAAAATCCCGCCGTCTCAAGCCCCGCGATTGTCTCAAAATCCGCCGCAAAAAAAGCTGGGATACTCGCGATCAAAAAGCAAATACCCGCGATAAAATAACCGCCGACTAGCTTAAAAGGCGGCGCAAAGGTGTTTAAAAGCATAGCCTATCTCAGTGACAAAGGCTTGTATCTACGTTTTTGACGTCTGCGCCCTGCTTTAGGCTAAAGGTCATCTTGACCGCCCCGCCCTCCAGATCCTCGCGCTCTACGTCAAACTGCTCCTCGATTTTAGGGATCAGTCCGGCGGGAAATTTATGATTTACCATCACGATTTTGGTGTTTTGGTTTGCAAATTTGATCGCTACTAGCGCATTTACCATAGGCTCGGGCGGTACGCACGGGCGGCTGTCAAAACCAACGAAATCCACGCCGCCTTCGCTATATCTATAAAACGGCACCGTCGCACCCTCGGCGTTAAACTGCTCTGCGTTTTTGAAAAAATCGCTCATTGTTTATCCTTGTTTTAAATTTGGATAATTATACTCTTATTTTGCGCGCGGGCGTCTTGACCTTGCTTAAGGGGTTAAATTTTAAATTCGGCGGTCGAGAGTCAAATTTGAGCGGCGAAACCCGAACCTTGATAATGTGAAATTTAGATGGGATAAAATTTGGCGGCGTAAATTTGACCGCCGAAGGGCAAATTTTGCGTCTTTAAATGGCATAAAATTTGAGCCAAAACGCCTAGCAGTACTGCTTGTAGCCTTTTTTACAGAGCTGTTTTTTGCCCTCTTGTTTTAGGATTTCGTTTTTGCTCTCGCCGTTATAGGTCGAGTTTTGGTCGCCGCCGCCGACCTTTTCGCCGTTTACGTAGATATTGGCCGCATAAAGCCCCGCCAGAAATGCCAAGAAAATCAAAATTTGCTTCATAAATCGCTTTCAATTAAATTTAATCTCCAAAAGCACAAGCAAATCGCAGTCCAAATTTAAAGGTCGGTATGTCAAATTCGAGAAAATATCGTTCGTGCAAGATCGGCAAATACGAGTCAAGCTACCGTCCGCTATGCGGGCTAAATATGCTAATGCAGCAAAACGGCGCAGTCAAATTTACGCCGCCTCGCCGCAAAAAAGATCAAATTTTAGTGTAAAAAGTGGCGCACGCCGGTAAAATACATCGCCATGCCGTGCTCGTTTGCCGCCTGCACGACATCGTCGTCGCGGATACTGCCACCCGGCTGTATCACGGCTTTTACGCCTGCCTCGCTTGCGATATCGATACTATCGCGGAACGGGAAAAACGCCTCGCTAGCAAGCGCGCAACCGCGTAAATCAAGCCCCATATCGCGCGCCTTAGCCACGGCCGCACGCGCGGCGTCCACGCGGCTAGTCATACCCATGCCGATGGCGACCACGGCGCTGTTTTTCACGTAGACGACGCAGTTGCTTTTCGTGAGCGCCGCGACCTTCCACGCGATCTCGAGGTCTTTTAGCTCAGACTCGCTGGCTGCGCGCTCGGTTTGTAGTTTCATATTTTCTAGCTCGCTAGCTTTCACCTCGTCGCTTTGTTGATAGACAAAGCCGCCGTCAACGTGCTTGAAGTCGTATTTGTCGTTTGCTCGCTGTAAAAATTTATTGCCCTGGGTGAAAATTTTGATACGCTTTTTGGCTTCAAATACCGCAAGCGCGTCCTCGTCCACGTTTGCGGCGATGATGACCTCGACGTAGATTTCGTTGATTTTTTCTGCCAAAGCGCGGTCTAGCGTGCCGTTTATCGCCACGACTCCGCCGTATGCGCTGACGGGATCGCACTTTAGCGCTTCGACGTAGCTTTCTAACAGATTTGATTTTACGGCAAAGCCGCAAGCATTAGCGTGCTTGACGATGGCGACCGCAGGAGCGGCATCAAAGCTGCTTGCTAGCGCTAAAGCAGCGTTTATATCGGTGATGTTGTTAAAACTAGCTTCGCCTTTTAGCGCAGTGAAGTTGTTGCTGAAAAAGTAATCAAACTCGTATAGCGCGCCCTTTTGGTGTGGGTTTTCGCCGTAACGCGCGTCAAAAACCTTGCTGCCGGCGATAAATTTCATCTCGCCAAAACCGTCGTTAAAGCGCTCGTTCATGTAGTTTGCAATCATCGAGTCGTATGCCGCGGTGTGCTCGTAGGCTTTTATCATCAAATTTCGCCTAAAAGTAGTCTTCTCGCTCTCGTCTGCGCTCTCTATGACGCGCAAAACCTCGTCATAGTCAAGCGGACTCGTGACGATGTAAACGCTAGCGAAGTTTTTAGCCGCCGATCGCACCATCGCAGGGCCGCCGATGTCGATATTTTCGATGATCTCGTCAAAATCATCAGTGCGGATGGTGGTTTGCTTAAACGGATATAAATTTACGCAGACCAGATCGATGCCGCCGATGCCGTGCTGCGCGGCTTGGCTCACGTGGTTTGCGTCGTTTCGCTTGTGCAATATCCCGCCGTGAATCTTTGGGTGCAGGGTTTTCACGCGCCCCTCAAACATCTCTGGCGAGCCCGTGTATTCGCTCACTTCGACCGCTTTTACGCCCTGCTCTTTTAACAGTTTGTGCGTGCCGCCCGTGCTTAATATCTCAAAACCGAGTCGCTCGAGTCCTTTTGCGAACTCTACAACCCCCTCTTTGTCGCTGACGCTGATTAATGCTCTCATTTGTATTCCTTTCTTCGTCGGTTTGTCTTTTGAGTGCTTTTTCGAGATTTTGCAAAATTTTCGCTCCGCAGGCTATATGCCTAGCGCACGCTCAATTTTGCTTCAAAACTCGAAAAATCATCTCAAAATACCGCACCGAAATTTGGCTGAATTTTACAAAAACCTGGCTAAAATTTACGAATTTAAAGGCGAAGTATCGTGAGACGATTTTGGACGTTGCGCCAAAATTTTCGACCGAAGATAGAACATGTAGTTCATCGAGGGAGAAAATTTTAAGCTCGTTCAAAAGCGCTCGCGAGACAAGCCTCTAAGCAGTACGTTGTTTTATAGTTTCATACGCCTCATTTATCTCTTGCAACTTACGAGTACTCTTTTCTATCATCTCCTCGCTCTCGCCGCGACCCATAAGGATATCGGGATGATATTTTTTTACGAGTTCTCGGTAGCGCTTTTTTACCTCGTCAAACGGCGCGTCCTCTTTTAGTCCGAGCACGGCATAAGGGCTTTTCGTGCGCATTTCGTAAGGATTTCGCCGCGTCTGCCTTTGATCGTAAAATGCCTCAAACCTTGCCAGTATCGCTTCAAAAATGCCCTCGTCAAGCCCAAATCCTGAGGCGATTTGCTCGATGATATTACGCTCGCTTTTGCTAAATTCGCCGTCTATATAAGCCAAATTTAACAAAAACGATATCTTCGCAGCCGCGGCGTCTTGGCCAAGACGGAAGCGATCTTTGTACTGCCGCGCGATAAAATAGGCATTATGCACCGTCTCTTTTTCGCGGTTATAGATCTGCTTTAGCTCCGATCTCATCGCTACGTCGTTACCGAGCCTTAGCGTGATATCGTCTAGCGTCTCGCTGATGAGGCGAGCCTCTAGCTCATTTACCCTACCGTCGCTTTTGGCGACTTTTGCGAGCAAACTAACTAGAAATTTAGCCTCTTCAAACATCGCTCTTTTTCGTGAGCCGCCTAAATTTGCGGGATTTTGGCTAAAATTTGAAACAAGATAGTAAATCCCGCAAAAGATCAAAAACCAAAAAATAAAATTCAAAATATCACCATAAATGATAAATCGTATTTTTGAGCTTGCCACCCACTAGCTCGTTTTTACGCCACGAGCTCTCGTCGTTCATCACGTTCCAGCGGCGCTCGTCGGGGCGGTAGAACCAGTCTTTGTCGATCTGATAATAAATCTGCTTGCCGTTTGCCTCGATGATGTTTGCGATGTTGTTGTCGTGGTAGCTGTTCTCGTCGTAGTCGGTAAAGGCGCGCTGCCCCATCTCGGAGTAAAGAAGCGTAAGCTCCTGAAGCATCTCGTTTAGCTCGTTGTCCATCTTTTGCACGTGCAGTCCGATCTCCTCGGCCTCGCGGAAAAGTATCGGATAATCATGCGCCGGATAGTCGCTGTTTAGGCGCTCGGAGATGTTTTGGATCTTTGCCTCGTCGTTCATGTGATAGCGCAAAAGCTCGCAGCAAATCTTTAGCGAGAGCGAGCTGGCGCGGTCTACGGCGCCGAAAACCAGCGGATGGATGTAGTTGTATAGCGATTTATACGGGTTTTCGTCGTTGTCTTTCTCGTGCATTTTCCACAGTTTTATCACGCGGTTTAGCTCGTCCATCGACACGCTAACGCGCTCGTTGCCGTTATCTATCGGGCTCATCGCGTGCTTTAGCGAGGTATCGACGGCGGTTAGATACGCTAGAGGCCCCATCACGATCTCGTTTGCGCCAAGCGCCATCATAGTCGCGGCCGACGCGCAGTTAGCCGGGATGAGCGCGGTGATGTTTTTGCAGTAGTTTCGCAGAGTGCTGATGATACGAAGCGCTGCGATACCGCTGCCGCCGTCGCTTTTGATAAACAAAAACGCGTTTTCTATCTTTTTACCTTTTAAAATTTCATACATCGCGCTCGCGTCGTTGCCGCAGACGCTGCCCGCGTTTGAGTTGTAGTATGTGATGAGCGTGCCGCCCAGTTTGGCCTCGACCGCCTTTAGCACCTGCTGAGTCTCGCTAAATAACACCGGTGGCTTAGCTACGCTTTTTTGATCCATTCCTCTGCCCTCCTTTTGCGGCTGTTCTTCTTCTTTGTTGTTTAAAAAGTCTTTCCAAGACATCTACTTTCCTTTCAAATTCGTGTTAAATTTTACTTTTACGGTCGCCTGCAAGCTCGGCAAGATATCAGATCATCATCGCGAGCTGCTTAAATTTAATCAAATTTGACGTCAAAGCGCGCGGATAAATATCGCCGAGGCAAGCTAAATTTAGCAAACGCGTCAAATTTACGCCGCTCAAATTTAGCCTGCCCAAACCCGCCACACTTCAATTTGGCGTCAAATTTTAGTCCTCTTGGCGGATGATTGCGGCAAATTTATTAAAATAAACCTCGCTCACGTCGCTTAGCTTTTCATCGATATCGTTTAGTTTAAATTTATCTCCGCCTACGCTGCCGATTTTTTCAAATTTGACGCCGTGTTTTGCGGCTAGAGATTCAAATTTAGCCTCGTCTTTCACGCCGACGATCGCGCGCGAAAAGCTCTCGTCAAATATGAAATCGGGCTTTTTAACGTCAAATTTGCACTCCGCACCAAGCCCGCTTAGGCATGCCATTTTAGCTAGCGTTATCGCTACGCCGCCCACGCCTACGCTGTTTGCAAACTCGAGCGCGCCCGATTTATTTGCCTCGATGACCAGATCCCACAGCGCGCGCTCTTTTTTGTAGTCCACTGCGCACAGCTCGCCGCCCACCGCATTAAATAGCGCCTTAGCGTAAAGCGACGCGGCAAATTCGCCCTTCGTCTCGCCAAGCACGTATATCGCCGTGCCAGCGCTAGTAAAGACGCTTGGAAGGCTTGCGTTTGCGTCCTCGTTCACGCCCACCGTCACGATCGCGGGCGTCGGATAGACGCTCACGCCCTCGGTGTCGTTATATAGGCTCACGTTGCCGCTCACGACTGGCGTATTTAGTTCGCGACAAGCCTCTTTGATGCCTTCGCATCCCTGTGCGAACTGCCACATAACCTCGGGATTTTGCGGATTGCCGTAGTTTAGGCAGTCGGTGATGGCTAGAGGCGTCGCTCCGCTCATCGCGACCTTTCGTCCAGCAGCCACGACCGCTCTAGCCGCGCCGATTTTAGGGTCGACGAAATTTGCTCGCGGGTCGCACTGCGCCGCCATCGCGATCGCCCTGCCCGTTTCTTTCACGCGGATAACCGCAGCTCCTAGGAGTCCGGGCTGCTTGATGGTGTTTGTTTGGATATTTGCGTCGTATTGATCGTAGATCAGCGACTTGTTTAGCACCTCAGGCTCGCTAAGCAGCTTCCAGAACGCGGTTTTATTATCCGCGTTCCCCGGGATTTGCAAATTTTTGATTTCGTCTAGGTATTTTGGACGCGCAGTCGGTCGGTCAAGCACCGGAGAGGCCTCGCTAAGCGGCGCTATAGGTATCTCGCCCGCTAGCTCGCCGTGCCAATAAAGCTCCATCACGCCGCTGTCTGTGACCTCGCCGATGATCTCGGCGTCGAGGTCCCATTTTTTAAATATCTCGAGTATCTTTTGCTCGCAGCCTTTTTTGGCGCAGATGAGCATACGCTCCTGAGATTCGCTCAGCATTAGCTCATAAGGCGTCATGCCCGTCTCGCGCATAGGCACGCGGTCTAGATACATCTTCATACCGCTGCCGCTGCGTCCCGCCATCTCAAAGCTACTAGACGTTAGCCCCGCCGCGCCCATATCCTGGATGCCCACGACGTAGTCGGTTTTAAAGAGCTCCAAGCACGCCTCCATCAGCAGCTTTTCGGCAAACGGATCGCCCAC
>CAUQOI010000038.1:0-17220 GCA_963519525.1 uncultured Campylobacter sp. | reverse complement strand
ACTAGGCTAAAAATAGCCGCCTTAGGTAAATGATCTATCATTAAGTCCTCCTTAAAATCGATTGAGACGTATTTCGTCGGTTCGTTAAAAACTAATTTTCGCCACACTTTTTTCTCTATCAGGCAGGCCTGTTCGCCGCCTAAGCGCATCTGCTTGTCGCCGTAGTGCAGACTCGCGTCGCCCTCTACTACCCATGCAAGACTATCGCAAAATAGCATCTCGTGATCTAGCTCCTCGACCGCGTCAAAGGCAAAGACGTCGATGTGAGCGTTCTCGCAATCAAAAATTCTCTTGCTAACGACGCTTTTTGCGATCACTTTCGTGTCGGCGCTTAGATTGTAAATTTTACTCATTTTTCTTCCTTTCGTAAATTTACGCGTCATTGTAGCTAAAGTTTTTGGACGATTTATTGATAAGGATTATCTCTTTTTGTCAAATTTGAGTCGTTTTAAAATAAAATTTAGGCGCAAAAACGCCTAAATTTTATTCCCACTCTATCGTTGCGGGCGGTTTGCTCGATATGTCGTAAACTACGCGGTTAATGCCGTCTACTTCGTTTATGATACGGCGAGAGACGTTTTCTAGCAGATCGTACGGCAAGCGCGAGAAACTAGCCGTCATACCGTCACTGGCATCCACTACGCGTATGCACACGGCGTTTTCGTAGGTGCGGTTATCGCCCATGACGCCCACTGAGTGCACGTTTAGCAACACGCAAAACGCCTGCCACGTTTTGTTGTACCAGCCGCTTGATTTTAGCTCGTCGCGCAGGATCACGTCGGCTTTGCGTAGCAGCTCGAGGCTCGGCGTATTTACCTCGCCCATTATGCGGATCGCAAGGCCCGGACCGGGGAACGGGTGACGAAACACGAGCTCGCGCGAAAGACCAAGCTCAAGGCCTAGCTGGCGCACCTCGTCTTTAAAAATCTCTCTTAAAGGCTCGATTAGCTCAAAGCTCATCCAATCGGGCAGCCCACCCACGTTGTGGTGGCTTTTAATCGTCTTGCTCGAGCCTACGACCGAGCTTTCGATGATGTCGGTATAGAGCGTGCCTTGGGCTAAAAATTTGACGTTATCGTGCTTTTTGGCCTCTTTTTCAAAGATTTCGATAAAAGTTTCGCCGATTATCTTGCGCTTTTTCTCTGGATCCGTTACGCCCGCGAGCCTTTCTAGGAAAGTTTTACTCGCGTCTATGCTAACTAGCTCCACGCCAAGCTTTGTTCTAAAAGTCGCCTCGACCTGCTCTCGCTCGCCCGTCCTAAGTAGTCCGTTATCGACGAAAACTAGGATCAAATTTTGCGGTATCGCAGCGGCTAAAAGTGCGGCGGTAACTGAGCTATCCACACCTCCGCTAACGGCGCAAAGGACTTTTTTGTTGCCCACGGTTTCTTTGATTTTAGCGATCTGATTTTTGGCAAAGCTGCCCATATTCCACGTGCTTTCGCAGCCGCAGATATATTTGGCGAAATTTTTTAAAATTTGAGTACCGAACTCGCTGTGTTGCACCTCCGGGTGAAACTGCAGAGCGTAAAATTTGCGTTTTTCGTCGCCAAATACGCAATAAGGCGAATTTTCGCTAGTCGCGATCGCCTCAAAGCCGTTAGGTAGGTTTTTTACGAGGTCGGAGTGGCTCATCCAAACGGTTTGCTTTTCAGGCGTATCGGTAAAGAGCGGATGGGATTTTAGAGCGTTTAGGCTTGCCTTGCCGTACTCTTTGTGAGAGGCCGGAGCGACCTCGGCGCCGAATTTATGCGCCAAAAGCTGCATACCGTAGCAAATGCCTAAAATCGGTAGCTTTAGCTTAAATACGCCCTCGTCGCAAAAATATGCATCCGGAGCATAAACGCTAGCAGGACCGCCGCTTAGGATTATGCCTTTTGGTTTTTTCGCTTTAATCTCATCGACTTTAACGTTAAAAGGCAAAATCTCGGTATAAACGCCCTGCTCGCGTAGGCGTCTAGCGATGAGCTGGGTATACTGCGAGCCAAAATCCAAAACTATTATCGTGTTATTCATGAGCGTCCTTTAAAAATATAAATGGAAAATTTCAAACTGTATGTACCAGATCACGACCGATACGATATAGCCGGCAACCACGGTCCAAGCATATTTCATATGCGCGCCGAAGGTATATATGCCCTTTAGTTTGCCCATGACACCGACGCCGGCGGCAGAACCGAAACTAATCATCGAGCCGCCGATACCGGCAGTTAAGGTAACTAGTAACCACTGACTTAAGCTCTCGCCCGCATCCGCGCCCATCATAGGATTTGCTTTTAGCACAGCAGACATAACTGGGACGTTATCCACGATAGCAGATAGGAAGCCGACGCCGATATTTACGGTAGTGGCGCCGAATTTATCATAAAGCGAAACGGCGTAGTTTAAAAATCCGACGAAGTGGAGCGCGCCGACGGCGGCAAGGATACCGAAGAAGAAGAAAAGCGTGTTGTTTTCGATCTTTGACATATAGTGAAAGACATGCATAGGCTCTTCGTTTTTATTAGTTTTTTTGTAGATGTATGTGTAGATACTAAGAAGCGAGAAGCCAAACATCATGCCCCACATCGCAGGTAGGTGAAAAAGCTGGTGCATCATAACTGCCGAAAATATCGTAAATGCGCCAAGACCGATAACGACTTTGCCGCCTTTTTTGATGCTTACTTTCGGCTCTGTCGCAGGGTCAAAATGCGGACTGCCCGCAGGCACGATGCGCGCTAGTAAGAAAGCCGTAACTAGCCAGCCGATAAATGAAGCAGGGAAAAGCGCGAAAAAGTCGATAAACGGAGCCTTACCCGCAGCCCAAGCCATCAGCGTCGTGATATCGCCGAACGGACTCCATGCGCCGCCTGCGTTTGCGGCTACGACGATGTTTATCGCGCCCGCGACCAGGAAATTAGTATTATTTCTATCTATCGTTAAAAGTACCGTGGAGAGGATGAGAGCGGTAGTTAGGTTATCGGCGACGGGGCTGATGAAAAACGCTAAAACGCCCGTTAGCCAAAAGAGTCTTTTATACGTATAGCCCTTTGAGACGAGGTTGTATTTTAGCGCGTTAAACACGTCTCGCTCGATAAGCGCCTCGATATAGGTCATCGCAACCATAAGAAAAAATACGATCTGCGAAATCTCTAAAATCAGGTGATTTACCTCATTTTGCAACAAATGCACGTCTAGGCCGTTTGCTAGCATATAAAAGCCGATGAGTAGGAACATAAAAGTGCCGATAAATATGGCCGGTTTAGCCTTATCGATGTGAAAATTTTCCTCCGTAGCGATGAAAAAATATCCCACGACGAAAATGATGAGGCTTGCTATACCCACCCACGTAGTCGTTAAATTTAAAGCCTCGCCCGCAGCGTCGCCGCTACCGAAGGCTAAAGCAAAAAACAGACTTAAAAGTCCGACGATTTTCATTTACTCTCCTTGATTTATAGTTTATTTATTTTTTCGGTTTTGCTGTTTGAGGGCTCAGACGGTGCTTCGTAGAACGGATCGCCCTTGTGGCCGCAGCCTGCTATCAAAATTAACAAAAAAAATGCTAAAATCGCCTTATGAAAGACGCTAAGACTATTATTCGACATATTATTGATAATCCTTTTTATAAAGAATTAAAAAACCGTAGCGAATGCGGGGAATTTTTACAGCTTTTAAGCCTAAATCATCGCAGACTCATCGCCTTTTGCTACGAGAAAAACGGCGTTTTGTTTTTCGCCCTGTTTCATCCGCTAGGACTTCAGGAATTAAAAAGCGATAGTAGTATAAAAATGTTAAAAGGCTTATTAAAAATCTATTCTAGCGTAAATTTTGACGGCAGGCTCGCTCGCGTAACGGACGTTAAATTTTTTGTGACAAAGCATTTAAAATTTAAAAAAGCGATCGACCCGTACGAAAAAAAGCGAATTTTTACCTACGCCGAGCCGGCTAAGGGAGAGTTTGTAAATTTAGCCAAAAGCGAGCGGATTTTCGAAGGGTTCGAAAAGATCCGCCTCGCTATCAAGCAAAATTTAGCTAAAGAATCAAGCGGGGCGCGATGAAACGAGATAAAACCGGACAAAATTTAGGCGCAAAGCACGCAAGCGCAGGGCTTTTAATTTATAAAAACTATATGGCGCAAACCTCGTCAAATTTAACCGCACAAAGCAAAAACGTAAATTTGCAAAAGGGAGCTAAATTTTGCTAATCGACGAGATCCGCTCGCTACCCGCCCAGCCAGGCGTTTATCAGTATTTTGACAAAGCAGGCAAGCTTCTTTACGTCGGCAAGGCTAAAGTTTTAAAAAACCGCGTCAAAAGCTACTTTTCATTTACGCCAAGTCTCGCCCCCTCGCCCAAGGTTAGCCCGCGCATCCACAAGATGATCAGCGAAGCCGTACACCTCGAGTATATCGTCACTCCCAGCGAAGCTGACGCGCTGATACTGGAAAACTCCTTCATCAAGCAGCTAAGACCAAAATACAACATCTTGCTGCGCGACGATAAGACATACCCCTACATCTACGTAAATTTGGACGAGGATTTCCCGCGCTTTGAGATCACGCGCAAGATCGTCCGAGGCAAAAACGTCAAGTATTTCGGGCCGTATTTTCGCGGCGCTCGCGAGCTTTTGGACGCGCTTAGGCTGAGCTTTAAGCTCGTGCAAAGCAAAAGTGCGCTCAAAGCCACTGGCGCCTATCTGCCCTATCAGATCGGTTACTCGGAAGCTCCTCTCATCAGCAAAATTTCGCCCACAGACTATGCCAAGGTCGTAGAGGGCGCGATCGCAGCGCTAAATAATCCGCTTTCTATGCTGCCAAAGCTCGTAAATTTGATGAACAAATACGCACAAAACGAAAACTACGAACAAGCCGCCCTCGTGCGCGATAAAATTAACGCGATCAAGGATCTAGACGTCAAAATAGAGGTCGATCTAGCTAAGCTCGAGGATTTTGAGGTTTTTGCCGTGGGCGCGGAGCAAAATTTGCTTTGCGCGGTGCGTTTTAGCGTACACGGCGGCAAGATCAGCGGCGTGTATCAAAATATCACGAACGCCAAAATGAGCTCGCAAGGCGATCTAAACGACGCGTACAAACAAATCGTTTTAGAGAGCTTTCCCGCTGGCGCGCCCGTCGTGAGCGCGAAAATTTACGCGCTTGAGGCCTTTGAGGACGCAAGCCTCGTAGAGGAGATATTGACCGCTCGCCACGGCCGTAAATTTAGCATCTCCGTGCCTAAAATCGGCGAGAAAAAGCGCATTTGCGAGATGGCGCTAACAAACGCGCAAGTCTTTATCCAAAAATACCTAAAAACCCACGACGACTCGTTTTTGGACGAGTTAAAGGAGTATTTCGGCCTCGCATGCGCGCCGTATGCCATCGAGACCTTTGACAACTCGCATATGTTCGGCGCGGCCGCGGTCGGCGCGATGGTGCGCTTTGAGCACGGCAGCTTCGCCAAAGAGCACTACCGCCACATGCACCTCTCTCACGCAAACGACTACGATCAGATGCGCCAGATGCTAACAGAGCGCGCTTTGCGGTTTGACAAGCTTAGTCCGCCCGATCTCTGGCTCATCGACGGCGGTCAGGCGCTGCTGGATCTTGCTACGGATATCATCGCTAGTAGCGGCGCAAACGTCGATATACTCGCCATCTCAAAAGAAAAAATAGACGCCAAAGCCCACCGCGCAAAAGGCGGCGCGAGAGATAAAATTTACGCTAGCAGCGGCGTATTTACGCTACCAACGGGCGACAGACGGCTTCAGTTTTTCCAGCGACTTCGCGACGAGGCGCACCGATTTGCCATTACCTTTCATCAAAAAACCAAGCGCAAGGAGGATCTGGGCGCTAGCAAGCTAGCAGACGCCGGCGTATCGGCGGGTAGTATCGCAAAGCTCGTTAAATTTTACGGCAGCTTTGAAGCGATAATGACCGCGACTAGTGAGGAGATCGAAAGGGTGACGAATAGGAGCGTAGCGGCTAAAATCGAGCAGCTAAAAGAGAGCGAAATTTGAAGAAATTTCGGGCTAATTTTGTAAATTTGCTTCAAATTTGAGCCAAATTTAACGCATTCGTTTTCGTCAAATTTGGAAGCGTAAATTTAACTCGCCGCTTTTGGGTAAATTTCGCCGCAGTTATTTGCAAGTCAATCCGTCAAATTTGACGCAAAAAGCGATCAAATTTACGCGCTAAACGTAAAATTTACGCAAGCGATTACGTAGCGCAAATTTAAATTCCGCGCCGCCGCCAAGGCCTGCTTCGGCAAATTTAGCGTTTCGCGGTTTCTATCGCTTCCGCCGCTTCGCAGCCGTCGTTCCAGCCGTAAGCGCACGCCTTTTGCAGATAGTTTTTTGCGCTAGCTACGTCTTTTTCGCCAAGCATCGCGTTGTAGTAAAGCGCGCCGAGATTAAAGCACGACATCCCGTCCTTTTCCTCGCAGGCTTTGCGCCAGATTTCGCCCGCTTTTTGCGCGTCTTTTTTAACGCCGAGCCCCTGCTCGTAAAGCGAGCCTAAATTTGCGCAACCTAGCAGATAGCCGCTATCGCAGGCTTTTTTATAGAGCAAGACTGCCTTTGGTTCGTCCTTTTTAACCCCTTCGCCTTTGTGATACGCTACGCCCAAATTTACGCACGCGCGTACGTACTCCCCGTCGCACGCCTTTTTAAACAGCGCGAACGCCTTTTCGTAGTTTTTGTCCAGGTCGCACTCCTCAAGCTTGATGCCGATGTAGGCAAGGCCTAAGTTGTCGCAGCTCTCAAAATCGCCCGCGTCGCAATCTTTTTGCAGCCCGCTCGTATCGCATCCCGCCGCATTTAAAGAAACCGCCGCAAAAATAGCTAAAAATATAAATTTATTCATCTTGTATTTTCAATGCCTAATTTGACGCGCCGTTTTACAACAAACGCAAATTTAAGCCCGAATGGCTCGGCAATTTAACGAAAGATCGGGCCGCTAAAAGGCAAAATTTGACGTAAATTTAAGCCTTTTTGCCTTTTTTCTTGCCTTTGTCGCCAGCCTCTTCGCCTTTAAACCACCCTTTTATCTTGCCTAAGATCCCCTCGTCCTCTTCCTCGTCGTAGCTCGCCTTGCCGGCTTTGATGCCAAAGCTTTCTTGCAACTGATTTAGTAGAGAGATCTGCTCGTCCGTTAGCTCTTTTGGCGTTTTTACGGAGATTTGCGCTACGAGCCTGCCGTACCTTTTGCTATTTACGTTTTTTATGCCAAGCCCGTCAAATACGAACTGCTGCTTGTCCTTTGCTCCGACCGGTAGTTTTAGCTCGGTCGTACCTTTTAGCGTCGGGATCGTGATCGTCTCGCCCAAAACCGCCTGCGTGAAAAATACCGGTATCTCGATATAGACGTCGTTTTCGTGACGTACGAAATGCTCGTCGGCCTCAACCTCGATATGTACGTACAAATCGCCTCTGGCGCCGGTTGAGGAGACGTTGCCCTTTTCGCTCACGCGCATGCGCATGCCGTCGTCGATACCCTCTGGGATATTTACTTTCACGCTTTGGCGTTCTTCTTTATAGCCGCTACCGCCGCAGTCAGAACATCTATCCTTGACCGTTTCGCCCGTGCCGTTACAGAACGGACACTCCTGCACGAAGCTCATAAAGCCCCTTTGCTGCGATATCCGGCCCCTGCCCTCGCAGTGCGGACATACGTGCGTTTTGCCGTCTTTCGAGCCGCTGCCTTTGCAGGTTTGGCACGGTTTTTTGATCGTAAATTCCATCTCTTTTTCGGCGCCGAACACCGCTTCGTTAAATTTGATCCTAAGAGCTATCTCTAGATCAAGCGGATACTTGTCGCTGCTTCTTTTGCGGCTACTTGCGCCGGGGCCAAATCCGCCGCCGAAAAACGAGTTAAAGATATCGCCCAAATCAAAATCCGCGCTAAATCCGCCCGAGCTAAAGCCGCCTCTGCCCTCAAGCCCAGCCTTGCCGTATCTATCGTATATCGCGCGCTTTTCCTCATCGCCTAGCACCTGATAAGCTTCGTTTACCTTTTTAAAATTTTCTTCCGCCTCTTTGTCGCCTTGATTGCGATCCGGGTGGTACTTTAGCGCTAGTTTTCTAAATGCTTTTTTTATCGTTTCAGAGTCGCTATTTTTGCTGATTTCTAAAATTTCGTAGTAGTCTATTTCCACAAAATCTCCTAAATTTTTTAAATTTAAAGGGCGATTTTATCTTATTATTTATAAAAATTCAAAGCGGGGGAGAATTTTAAACGAGGATAGTAAATTCGGAAAAAAAATTTAACATTTTTTGGTTATAATCATTTTCGTTAAATCTATTTGAAAGGCTTAAAATGATTAATGTTTTAATGATTGAAGACGATCCGGAATTCGCGCAAATCCTATCCGAGTACTTGAGCGATTTTAATATAAAAGTAACAAATTTTGAAGATCCTTATTTAGGACTAAGCGCCGGAGTGAAAAATTTCGACCTGCTTATCCTAGACCTTACTTTACCGGGCATGGACGGCCTAGAAGTGTGCAAAGAGATCCGCAGCAAATACAACATCCCTATCATCATCTCCTCTGCTCGCAGCGACATCAGCGACAAGGTCGTGGGCCTACAGCTAGGCGCGGACGACTATCTACCAAAACCGTACGATCCAAAGGAAATGTACGCGCGCATCATGAGCCTAATCCGCCGCTACAAAAAGACCAACGAAGTGCAAGAAGAGGTCGTGGATACGCTGTTTAGGATAGACGAGCGTAGACACGAAATTTACTACAACAACGAAAGCCTAACGCTAACGCCTGCCGAGTACGAGATTTTGAGCTATCTTATCAAACAGCACAGCTTTTCGGTTTCTCGCGAGCAGCTGGTTTATAACTGCAAAAGCCTAAAAGACAAGGACTCAAAGAGCCTAGACGTCATCATCGGCAGACTAAGAACCAAAATCGGCGACAGCTCAAAAGCGCCTAAACATATATTTTCGGTACGCGGAATAGGCTATAAACTCATAGGATGAGATACTCCTTAACCACGAAGATATCGGTAGTTTTCGCGCTGGCGTTTTCGCTTGTTTGTATCTTGTTCTACACGTTTGCGAGCATACAGCTGGATAACGCGCTAGAAAAGATAAAAAACAAGCAGCTAAACGCGATAAATTACCTCATCGCCTCATACGAAAAGTCAAATCCGCCTAGCGATTTGACTAATTATTTTAGAAATTTCGGACTAACCTACGTTAAGAGCGACAAAACCGTCGCAAACGTCATAAGCACCGGCAAGACGGTCTTTGCCAAGCAAACGCAGCTAGGGCTATTTCAGTCGCTGCTTTTTCAGGATAGTTTGTACCTGCAGATCAAAAATCCTTCGTTTCAAATTTTACTAGAAAGCGACGATACGAAAAATATAAACGATCCGATTTGGGTTGGTTTTATCCTCACGACGGCGCTTTTGGTGTCGCTTTACGTTTCGGTGATGAAGTCGCTGATGCCGCTTAAAAAACTAAGCTCTGATATCAGGAAATTCGGCGCCGGAAACATGGACGTAAATATCGCCAAGCCCGACTCCGACGACGAGATCGCCAAGGTCGCGATAGAATTTGACGCCGCAGCTAGCAAGATCAGGGAGCTTTTGCGCTCTAGGCAGCTGTTTTTACGCACTATCATGCACGAGCTAAAAACGCCGATCGGCAAGGGGCGCATAGTCTCCGAGATGGTGCAAAACCCTACGCACAAAACCCGCTTGATAGCGATATTTGAGCGCCTGGATATGCTCATAAACGAGTTTGGCAAGATCGAGCAACTGCTATCCAAAAACTACGCGCTAAACTATCAGGAGTCGTACTTTTCAAACATCCTTGACCAGGCGCGCGACATGCTGATGCTCGATAAATTTGAAGAAAAAGTAGGCGTAGATATCCGCCAAGATATATTACTGCGCGTGGATTTCGGGCTCTTTTCGCTCGCGATCAAAAATCTCATAGATAACGCCCTAAAATACGCCGACGACAAAAAGGCGCAGGTCATCTGCGACGCAGACGGCATCGTCGTGAGAAATCTAGGCCAACCGCTACAAAATCCTATCGAGTACTACATGCAAGCCTTCATCCGCGAAAAGGGCACCAAAAGCAGCGGCATGGGCCTAGGCCTTTACATCATCGACCACATCTGCCGTATGCACAAATTTAGCCTAAAATACTCATACGAGGATGGCTATCACGCGTTTAAAATTTGCACCGATCCAAAGGAAAGCGTTGAAAAAAGGGCTTGAGAAATTTAACGAGCTCGTGGCGGCCTTTGAGAGGCTGCCCGGCGTTGGCAAAAAATCCGCCCAGCGCTACGCCTATCACGTCTGCCTAAAGGATAGCTTCGGCGGGCTAAAACTCGCGCAAAGCATCGAGGACGCAGTGAGGTTTACGGGCAAATGTCAAATTTGCGGCGGACTTAGCGAGGATGAGATTTGCGACATTTGCAGCGACGAGACTCGCGAGAAGGAGCTACTAGCCGTCGTCGAAAGTCCAAAAGATATCCTGGTTTTCGAGCAAAGCGCGATCTACCGCGGACGCTACTTCGTGCTTGAGGAGATAACGCAGGAGCAAACCGAAAAACTGCGCGCGATCATAGAACAAAACGGCGTGACCGAGATCATTTTCGCGCTAACGCCGGGGCTTAGCAGCGACGCGGTGATGGTTTTTATCGAGGACAAGCTAAGCGATTTGGATGTTAAATTTAGCAAGATAGCCCAGGGCGTACCAACAGGCGTAAATCTCGAAAATATCGACCTTCTATCGCTTATGAAAGCGCTTGATAGCAGAACTGAGCTGTAAATTTAGGTCGGGCGCGCAAAATTTTTTATCAATTTAACGCTACCTTTTTAAATTCGCTCAAATCCAAATTTAAGATTTGGCAAGCAAATTTCAATCGCATTTCAAACAGATAGACATCCTCAAATTTAACCCGCCGCAAAAGCTAGTCAAGTTTGCAACGACTAAAATTTGACGCGTAGACCCAAAATCAAATTTTACAAGCGTAACAAAGAATAAAAAGAAAATTTGAAAAGAGAAATTTACGACCCGAAGGCCGTAAATTTAAGCCGCCCAAAACGAGCGGCGAGAAGTTATTTCGTAGTTTTTTGGATATACGAGAACTCGGAAATTTTCGTCCACTCGCGAGCCTTAGCCAAAAACGCTCTTTGAGAGTCCAAAATCTCCTTAAACAGAGGATCTTTCGCCGCCTCTTCGTCTAGGATCTCGTCGCTTGCTTTTCTAAGCGCGTCCATGACGTCCTGCGGGAACGAGCGAACCTCGATATCAGGATACTCCGCTTTCATCTTTGCCCAGTATTCTGCGTTATCAAAGAACGAGCGCGTATTTAGCATGCTAGCTACTTGATTAGCCGCAGCCTCGATCACGGCCTGAAGGTCGGCAGGTAGCTTCTCATAGGTCTTTTTATTTACGAAAAACTGAGTCTGACCGCTCGGCTCTTGCCAGCCTGTGTAGTAGTATTTAGCGATCTTGTGAAAGCCAAGGCCCATATCAAACGCAGGGCTAACCCACTCGACCGAGTCGATCGTGCCCATCTCTAGCGCCATATATAGCTCGCCGGTCGGGATTGTGTTTATCGTCGCTCCCACGCGCGCCATCACCTCGCCGCCAAAGCCAGGAATTCTGATCTTTAGACCCTTTAGATCCTCTACGCTTTTGATCTCTTTTTTAAACCAACCGCCCATTTGCGTGCCCGTGTCGCCGGCGTTAAAGACTTTGATGTTGTATTTATCGTAAACTTTTTCCTCTAGCTGCTTGCCGCCACCAAACTCATACCATGCGCGTAGTTCGCCTGCAGTCATACCAAAAGGCACAGCGGTAAAAAACATAGTATTTGCGTCCTTGCCCTTGTAGTAATAAGACGCAGTGTAGCCGATATCGTACTGACCGCCTTTAACAAAGTCTAGGATACCAAACGGTGCCTTGTGCTTAGACGGATAGTCTATCCTCACCTCTAGCCTGCCGTCAGATAGCGTCTCGACCGCGCGTTTAAATTCTTTCGCTGCGTCGCCCAAAACCGGAGTCGTGCTCTCCCAGGTGCTAGCTAGCTTTAGTTTATAGGTTTTGTCCGCTGCGTTCGCGCTTAGCGCCAAGCCAAAAGCAGCCAAAACCGCTAAAAACTTTTTCATTTTTGCTCCTTAAAATAAATTGGCCGATTATACTTATTTTTTTTAAAAATTTGGTAAAATTGCGCAAAAAGGGGCATCCATGAATAAAAAAACCAAAATCCTAGCCACGGTCGGACCGGCCAGCGAGTCCATAGAGGTTATGGAGCAATTAGTTTTAGCCGGAGTCAATGCTTTTAGGCTAAATTTCAGCCACGGCACGCACGAATACCACAAATCAAATATCGATAAAATAAGGCAAGTAGAGGCGAAGCTCGGGCGCAAAATAGGCATATTTCAGGATATCTGCGGCCCTAAAATAAGAGTCGGCAAACTAGACAGAAGCGAATTTAAACTAAAAATCGGCGATACGCTAATATTCGTAAAAGAAGAAATACTCGGCGAGCAAATAGACGAAAATCGCTATATGCTTTGCATAAATCAGCCTCAAATTTTAGCCGCGCTAAAAACGGGCGAGTACATATATCTATGCGACGGACAGATCCGCGCTAAGATCGTAAACGCAAACGCCCAAAAAGTAGAAGCCGTGGTGGAAAACGACGGGATACTCCGATCGAACAAGGGCGTAAATTTCCCAAATACCAAGCTTAATATCGAAGTTATCACGCCTAAGGATTTAAAAGATTTGGAATTCGGCGCCAAAAACGGCGTGCATTTCGTCGCTATCTCTTTCGTGCAAAACGCAAACGACATAAGAAAAGCTAGAGAAATCCTAAAGGGCTTTGGCTCTCAAGCTCAAATTTACGCCAAAATAGAAAAATTTGACGCCGTGGAAAATATCGACGAAATCATCGAGGTTAGCGACGGCGTGATGGTTGCTCGCGGCGATCTAGGTATCGAGGTGCCGTACTACAAGGTGCCGACGATACAAAAGCTCATCATCAAAAAAGCAAACGAAGCCGTTAAACCCGTCATCACCGCTACGCAGATGATGCTAAGCATGGCCGAGCACGAAACGGCTACTAGAGCCGAGATCAGCGACGTGGCAAACGCCGTACTAGACGGCACCGACGTAGTCATGCTAAGCGAAGAAAGCGCGGTCGGCATAAACCCGGTCGCCGTCGTGGAAGCGATGAGCAACACCATAATCCAAACGCAGCAAATTTATCCTTTTAACAAATTTGACTTCGATCGCTACGACGATACTGACATGATGGCCTCTAGCACCGCCAGACTCGCCTCGGCGCTAAAAGTAGACGGCATCATCGCGCTAACCTCATCGGGCGGCTCGGCGGCGAAACTAGCCAGATACCGCACGGATATAGATATCATCGCCATAACGCACAACGAACAGGCCGCGTATAGGCTGACTCTTTGCTGGGGCATCACGGCGGCGTTCGTGATAGAAAAAGAAGAAAGGCTGCATACGCTGATGGCCAAATCGATCAAAGCAGCAGTCCAAAAAGGCTACATAAAAGACGACAAAAGCTACATCATGACGGCCGGATATCCGACGGGAGTGGCGGGCAGCTCTGATTTGATCAGAATTTTAAGAAAAGCTCAGATAGATTATTATCTAGAAGAGGCCGATAAATAAAGGGCTTTTCGCATCGAGGCTTCGATTTTGGCCTCGTCAAGCGAACCCTCGAAAAATAAATTTAACGCCTTTACCGCTTGAAAAAGCAGCATCTCCGAGCCGTCTTTATGCGCGAGTCCGCTAGCGGCGGCTAAATTTAAAAAAGGCGTTTTTTTGCCGTAAATCACGTCGAAGGCAAATTTGGCTTCATCAAAAATAGGACGTAAAATCTCGATCGGTGCGGGCAAATTTTCATCTTTTAATCCAGCCGAGGTCGTATTTACGACGAGATCAAATTTGCCGCCATTAAATTTGCCGAAATCCGCCCAGCTAAATTTTTCAAATTCGGCAAAATTTGCCAGTCTCTCCTCCCTTCTATTTAGCACGCAAACTCGCACGCCGCGGCTTTTTAGCGCATAGGCGACCGCCCTAGCCGTCCCGCCCGCGCCTAAAACGAGAGCTGATTTTATCTGCCCAAAGCTTTCTATCGCTCGTAAAAATCCCGGCGCGTCGGTGTTGTAGCCGTAAATTTTATCGCCGCGGGACACCAGAGTATTTACGGAGCCGATTTTAGCAGCAGTTTCTTCCGCGACGTCGCATTGTGCGAGCGCGGCCTCTTTGTGCGGGACGGTAACGTTGGCGCCGCTTAGTTTTAGTTCTTTAAATTTAGAGATGAGTCGCGAGCCGTCTTCTAGCTCGTAGCGAGTATAGAGGGCTTCGCGAGATAGACCCAGCTCGCCGAGAGCTAAGTTGTGTAGCCTCGGCGAAACGGAGTGAGAGATAGGGTTGCCGAAAACGGCAAAAATCATCATTTTATATTTACGATAAAGGCGTTTGGAGCCGCGCTTTGCTTGATTTTAGCAAGCTCGCTTTTTAGCTGCTCGCCGCTATAAGGGCCGACTAGCACTTTGATGATTTCGTTACCGTTTACGTTCGTCCTATATAGCTTATAGGCGTATCCTGCAGCTTTTAGTTTACCAAGCTCAGGCGCTTTTTCATTAAAGTGCTTAACGGCGAAAACTTGCACGTAACTACCGCTGTGAGCATCGCCGCCGCTAGCCGCAGGAGCTTGTTTGGCCGGCTTTTGTTTTGCTTGTTTTTCTTTAGCTGCATCATTTTTAGGCTGTTTTGCAGGTTTTTCTTGTTTAGGCTCTTTTTGTTTTACTACGTTTACGTGCTGCTTAGGCTCGGCTTTTGGCTCGCTTGATTGAGCATTTGGCGTATCGTTTTGTTTTAAAGCGCCCTGTATAGTAGAAGGCTCGGTCGGCGCAGAAGCTGCCGCGCCTGCATCTTGCTGTCTTTTATCCTCTTTTTCCTTGAGCGCTTTTACCATATCCTCAAAGCTATCTTGGCCTTTGTTTTCAGGTACGATAGGTACCTGCTCAAAGGCAGGATTAGGCTGCTGCGCCTGAGGCTCGGACGGAGGAGGCGGAGCGACTGGAGGGACGTTAGTTTGCGCTACTTGCGGCGCAGGCTCGTTAGGCGGCGTAGCAGGCACGCTCACTTGCTGAGGGATACTTCGCGTATTGTCTGGCTCAGGCGGCAAAACCAGCCTAGAGTCCGTTTGCGCGACTTGATCGTTAGTCTCCGGCGAATTTAAAAATTTCATCACGATGAGAACAGCTAAAAAGATAATGACGAAAACGGCAACGAGGATGAGGATCCTCTTGACGTTTTTGCTCTTTTTGTCCTCATTGTTATCAAGCATGATGTCTCTTAGCTCGTTATACTCCATTTTTACTCCTTACATATGTTTTGACCAGCTTGCGCCGCGCTCTTTTTGATAGACCTTATACGGCAACGTCAAGATGTTAAATTCTTTCGGCATTTCCATCGTCGGAAACACTCTCCACTCTTTAACCAAACGCGAACTAAGCAACATAGATAGCTTATTTGCGATCTGATAGCCCTCATTTAGCGTCGTGTGGCCCTTATGCACGTAGAGGTGCAAATGCCCCGGCGTCTTGCTCTCGTAGGCGGTAAAATTTATAAATCCCTCCTCGCGGAGCAAAAGCTGAGCACGGTGCCAAAAGCGCTCAGGCATCCTGCCGTTGTAGTCAAAGACGATATTTTCGACCTTGTCGCCAGGAAGTATTAGCGAGTGTGCGACCGTGATCTTGCCCTCGTCGTGGTCTTTTATCACCTGATAGCTTAGAGGCTCGTTTATGAGCTCAAATTTATTAAAAAACGTCCGCCCCTTGTACTCGATCTTGCTTACGATATTATCGCGCTTAATCCAGTAGTGGCTCGTGTTCATTTTAATTAGCGCGGTGTCTATGCTCTGCATTAATAAGTCGCCTTATCGTAGATGATAAATTTGCTCGCAAGCTCTTTTAGCTCGGCTTTTACCCTGCTTTGAAGCTCGGCATTATTGATATCGCTTAGTACGTCGGCGATTTTATTTGCTATGATCTCAAATTCCGCTTCTTTCATGCCGCGAGCTGTAAGCGCTGGACTTCCGATGCGGATACCGCTTGTAACAAACGGGCTTCTAGTTTCGCCCGGAACCGTATTTTTATTTACCGTTATGCCCGCATTGCCAAGAGCGATGTCAGCATCTTTACCGCTAAATTCGCGGTTTAAAAAGCTCATCAAAACCAGGTGATTATCCGTGCCACCGCTAACTAGATCAAAGCCGCGTTTTACTAAAATTTCGGCTAGCTTTTTGATATTTGCTTTGACTTGTTTAGCGTAAATTTTCCATTCAGGCGAAAGGTTATGTTTAAAGCCTACCGCCTTTGCAGCGATAACGTGAACGAGCGGTCCGCCCTGAATACCAGGGAAAATAGACGAATTTATCTTTTTAGCGTACTCTTCGTTGTTTGTCATAATGATACCGCCTCGAGGTCCGCGAAGCGTCTTGTGAGTAGTCGAGCTCACTACGTCGCAGTGCGGAAATGGACTCTGATGTTCGCCGGCTACGACTAGACCGGCGATGTGCGCTACGTCTGCAAATAGTATAGCGCCGACGGCATCGGCGATCTCGCGGAATTTCTTAAATTCGATCTCGCGAGTGTATGCGCTTGCGCCGCACACGATCATCTTAGGTTTTACGATTTGCGCAATTTCCATCACTTTGTCGTAGTTTATGCGTCCGTCAAGCTCGACGCCGTAAAAGAAACTCTCATATATTTTGCCAGAGCTGCTTACTTTTGCGCCGTGAGTTAGGTGTCCGCCGTGACTTAGATCCATGCCTAAAATTTTATCGCCCGGATTTAAAAGCGCGCCGTAAACGCCCTGATTTGCCTGCGAGCCTGAGTTTGGCTGCACGTTTGCAAATTCGCAACCGAAAAGCTCTTTGCAGCGATCAATCGCTAGCTGTTCGATCTGGTCGACGTATTCGCAGCCGCCGTAGTAGCGTTTGCCTGGATAGCCTTCCGCGTACTTATTAGTTAGAATGGAGCCCATTACTTCCATTACTTCGGGATAGGTAAAATTTTCGCTCGCGATCATCTCGAGGTGGTCGCATTGGCGTTTTAGTTCTAAATTTACTAAATCAAAAATTTCTTTATCATAACTTTGCAAACTCATTAATTCTCCTTGGTTTCGTTTTTTTGCGGTCTCATCGCTGGGAAAAGCACCACGTCGCGGATGGA
>CAUQOI010000037.1:0-17861 GCA_963519525.1 uncultured Campylobacter sp. | reverse complement strand
GAAATTTGAGCGTTTTTCATCGCTAAATTTACGACGTCGGCGTCCGGCTCGTAGCCCTTTGGCGTCGCGATCCTTAGCTCAAAGCCTAGCTTGCTAACTAGCATCAGCCATGAGTGAGCCATGTTGTTGCCGTCGCCTACATAAGCTACGCATTTGCCCGCGTCAAATTCCAGCATCGTGAGGTAGTCCGCCATCAGCTGCACTGGGTGAAATTTGTCGCTAAGGCCGTTTATCACGGGTACGCGGCTAAATTTGGCAAATTCCTCGAGCGTCTCGTGGCGATTAACGCGAGCCATGATGAGATCGCACATTCGCGAGATCACGCGCGCGGTGTCTTTTATCGGTTCGCCGCGCCCGATCTGGATATCGCTCGAGCTAAGAAATAGCGCGTGCCCGCCAAGCTCGTTCATCCCCACGTCAAAGCTTACGCGCGTTCTAGTCGAGCTTTTCTCAAATATCATCGCCAATTTTTGATCTTTGAGATACGGTTTGAAATCTCGCGCCTTTGCCTCTTTTTTTATCTCGCGCGCCAAATTTATCATTTCTAAAATTTCGTCTTTACCGAAGTCGTTTAGCGTCAAAAAGTGTCGCATTTTGCCCCCTTATTCCCAAATTTTACCCATAAAATTTACAAGGCGAAGTATCGTGAGATAGATTTGCTTGTTTTCTACTTCGCTACGCTTGTAGCTAAATAGAAGAAGTAAATTTCGTCCCAAGATAAGGCATGCAGCCTATCGCAGGGCGAAATTTACGAAATCAAGCAAAGATACTCGCGAGATAAGCCGCTATCCCCTTAAAATTTGAGCGGCTTCTTTAGCATGATAGCTGATTATCAAATCCGCCCCCGCTCTCTTAAACCCGACCAGCGTCTCCATCATCACGCGCTCATAGTCGATGACGCCGGCTTTTGCCGCAGCTTTTAGCAGGGCGTACTCGCCGCTCACGTTATACGCGCAGATCGGCAGCCTCGTCGCCTCGCGCAGATCGCGGATGATATCTAGATACGCAAGGGCGGGCTTTACCATCAAGATATCGGCCCCCTGCGCCTCGTCTTCTAGGCTCTCGCTCACGGCCTCCAGGCGGTTTGCGCTATCCATCTGGTAGCTTTTTCGGTCGCCAAAGCTCGGTGCTGATTCGGCTACGTCGCGAAACGGTCCATAGTATGCCGAAGCAAATTTGGTCGAATACGCCATAATCGGCAAATTTTCGTATCCGTTCAAATCCAGCGCCCCGCGCAAGGTAGCGATGATACCGTCCATCATACCGCTTGGAGCGATCATATCGGCGCCGTTTCTAGCGTGGATCAGCGCTTGTTTAGCGGAGATCTCCAGCGTCGCGTCGTTATCGACGGTCTGATGGACGTGATCTAGGATACCGCAGTGGCCGTGATCGGTGTACTCGCAAAAGCAAAGATCGGTTATCACGACGAGATCCGTAAATTTATCCTTTATCGCTCGCAGCGCCGTCGCGATGATGCCATCGTCGCTTAGAGCATCGCTGCCTACGCTATCTTTTAGGCTTGGGATTCCAAACAATATCACCGCTTTTATGCCTAAATTTCGCACGATTTCGCACTCTTTTAAAATTTCGTCCAAACTCATCTGAAAGACGCCCGGCATCGAGCTTATCTCTTTTTTCACGCCCTTGCCTTCGACGACGAAAAGCGGATAGATAAAATCGCTCGCCGCAACGCTAGTTTCGCGTACCATCTCTCTGATCGCGGGATTTATCCTGAGTCTTCTGAAACGTTTAAACATAATTTTCCTTTTACTTCGCTACAATTTACGCTTAGTGTAACATAATAGGAGTTAAAATTTTATGAATATCGAGCTTTCAAATACGGCAAATTTACCCTCTCGTTTCGGGATATTTGAGATAAAGGCCTTTAAGGAGGGGCAGAAGGAACATTTAGCGATTTACAAAAAACCTTTCGGCGAGGTCGTAAACGTCCGCATCCACTCCGAGTGCCTAACGGGCGATGCGATCGGTAGCCTCAAGTGCGACTGCCGCGACCAGCTGGAAGCCAGCCTAAAGTACATCGAAGAGCACGGCGGTATGGTGATCTATCTGCGCCAAGAGGGGCGAAATATCGGCCTACTAAACAAAGTAAACGCCTACCACCTGCAAGACGAGGGCTTTGATACCATCGAGGCAAACCACCAGCTAGGCTTTAAAGCAGACGAGCGCACGTACGAGATCGTGGATTTTATCTTAAAGCACTTCGGTATCGAAAAGATAAATTTGCTAACCAATAACCCAAAAAAACTGTCGGGATTAAAATGCGTGCAGATCGTCTCTCGCGTGCCGATCGTGATACACGCGAACAAATTTAACGAAAACTACCTGCGCGTGAAAAAAGAGCAGATGGGGCATATGCTAGATGAAAATTGACCTGCCGAGGGACTTTGATGCGCAAACGGCGAAATTTAGCGAGATTTTGGCTAAATTTAACCGCGTGCACAGCCTCACCAACTACAAAAATTTAAACGAGCAGATAGCAGACAGCATAGCTCCGCTTGAAATTTTCCCGCAAATTGCAGGCGCCGAAACGGCGATTGACGTGGGTAGCGGAGCGGGCTTTCCGGCGATATTTCTTGCCATGATTTTAAGGGGGTGCGAGTGGCATCTCTTTGAGCCTAGTCCGAAAAAATCGGCGTTTCTAAGCTACGTCAAGGCCGAGCTAAATTTAACCAACGTCCGCGTAAAATCTTGCAAGATCGAGGACGGCGAGCCCTTTACCGCGCAGCTAATAACTAGCCGCGCACTAATGAAAACGAAAGATTTGCTTTGGATTTGCGGCGGCTTTTTTGACGCGCAAACTCAAATTTTACTCTACAAAGGAAGCAGCGTGCAAAGCGAGCTAGAGGGGCTCAATGCTCAAATTTACGGGCGCGGCAACCGAAATTACATACTTATAAAGGGCGGCGATGTTATTTAAAATTTTGGCTTTTTTGGCGGTTTTAATCGCGATTTATTTGATATTTTTTAAAACCCGCGTCAAAAGAGGCGTAAAAGGCGGCGCAAAAAAAGAGGATAAAGATGCCGAAAATTTCGTCGAATGCAAAAAATGCGGCACCTTTATAGAGGCTAAAGATGCCGTAATAAGCGGCGGCGGATACGTGTGCCGCGACTGCATACAATGTGAAAAATAAAGGGCTTAAAGGATAAAAAATGAAACTAATCGGCCACGAGCTAGTGCCCTATGAGCCGCTGTTTTGGCGCGAAAACGCAAAGCAGATTGAAGCGGGCAAGCAAAATTTATTTAAATTTGACGAGGCCGCGATAAAGCGCGCGCAGGAGCTCGGCGCCCAGTTTAGCGTCGAGGCGGAAAATCTAAACAAAATCATCGTCGCAAACGCAGCCGGAGCGAAATTTATAATCGTGCCCCGCGAGCTTGCGAGCAAGGCGGCAAAGCTGGCGCAGGATTATCTGTTTGACGCTCAAATTTGCGTCGTTATAGATAGCCAAAGCGATCTAGCCGCGCTTAGCGAGACGGGCACGGACGTCGCGATATTTAAAAACGCCGTAATAGGCAAAGATAAACGATGATAAAATTCCCGCCGTTATATCTAAAATTTTTAGAAAGTATCAAGGGCGAGGAGTGCGTGGACGTTTTTAACGAAGCGGGAGCGGGCGCATATCTATACGGGCGCGCGTCTCTAGCCGAGCGAAACGAAACCTACGAAGTAGCGCTTTACGAGCCGAGTTTTTATATGATAGGCCAAGACGGCGACCTTGGATTTTTCATAAAATTAAACTCGGACGATGCTATTTATTTTAACGACCTAGGCGCGCTAGGCTCGGCTCCGATGTGCCTAGCGGAGCGAGATATTTTTGCCCTCATAAAAAAGATAAAAGACGGCGGCGAGATATTTTCGTAAAATTTTACGAGTAAAGGAAGCAAATGGAACTTTTTAAAACCGCATTTTTAATGACGGCGTTGATGCTGCTTTTTGTAGCCGTGGGCGGCGCGATAGGCGGCACTAGCGGCATGCTGGTGGCGTTTTTGATTGCGCTTGGGATGAATTTCTTTTCGTATTTTTTCTCGGACACGCTCGTGCTAAAGCACTACCAAGCCGTGCCCGTAGACGAAGCGCACGCGACGGGGCTTTACCAGATCGTGCGCGAGCTTTGCGCGAAGGCAAATTTGCCGATGCCAAAGATCTACATCATCCCGGAAGCCGTTCCAAACGCTTTCGCCACGGGTCGTAACCCAAGCCACGCCGCAGTGGCCGTGACCGAAGGACTGCTAAATCTGCTAAACAAAGACGAAATCGAGGGCGTGCTAGCTCACGAGCTAAGCCACGTGCGCCACTACGACATCCTGACAGGCTCTATCGCGGCGGTATTTGCGGGCGCGATCGCGATACTGGCGAATTTCGCGCAGTTTGGCGCAGCGAATCGTCAAGGCAAGCAAAATCCTCTGATGCTAATCGCTCTAGCCGTCATCATGCCGCTAGCCGCTACGATCATACGCATGGCGATCTCGCGGGCGCGGGAGTTTGAGGCCGATAGGGGCGCCGCAATGATAACGGGCAAACCCCAGCACCTAGCCGGCGCGCTGCGAAAGCTCGAGGACTACGCGCGCGGACGCGTGATGGCAAACGCCGACGAACAAAGCGCGCATATGTTTATCGTTAATCCTTTTGGCGGCGTAAAAAGCACTCTGGGCTCGCTGTTTCGCACGCACCCAAGCACCCAAGACCGCATCGCCGCGCTAGAAAATTTACGCTCGCAACTAGGGGGCGAAAACGGCGTGAAAGAGTATTTTAGAAAGTAAATTTGACGGGCGCATTTAAGCCATCGCCCTGCCGTCAAATTTAAGCAAAACGGCTTGGCTTCGGGCTTTAAATTTAAAGCCAAATTTAACTCCGCGTCGCGTCAAATTTGACCGCCCGCGTCAAAGTAAATTTATCAAAAAGGCAAAATATGAAAATAGCCGTAAACGGCACGAGCGGATTTATCGGCGGCGAACTGTGCCGCTTTTTTAGAGCCCAGGGGCACGAGGTCGTAGCTATCCCAAGGGCCGCCTACGCCGACAAAGACGCGCTCAAAAACCTCATCAAAGGCTGCGATGCGGTTATAAATTTAGCCGGCGCTTCTATCGCCGCAAGGTGGAGCGAGGCTTATAAAAATCGCCTTCGCGCAAGCAGGATAGAGACTACGCGCACGCTGGTTTGCGCTATAAACGAGCTAGAAAATCCGCCCTTTTTCATCAGTGCTTCAGCCGTGGGCATCTACGAAAACGGGCTTGGTCACGACGAGAGCTCGGTCAAATTTGACCGCGGATTTTTGGGCGAGCTAGCATGCGAGTGGGAGAGCCAGGCCGCTAAAGCGCGGACGCAAACGGCCATATTTCGCCTAGGCGTAGTGCTGGGGCGAGGCGGCGCGCTAGCTAAGATGCTGCCGGCATTTAGGCTCGGTCTTGGCGGCAAGATCGGTAGCGGCGAGCAGGCGTTTTGCTGGATTCACATCGCTGATTTGCTAGAGGTGTTTAAATTTACTTTGCAAAACCGCCAAAGCGGCGTTTTTAATCTCGTTTCGCCGACTCCTAGCACAAACGGAGAATTTACTCAAATTTTAGGCGAGGTTTTGGGGCGACCGACGTTTTTTAAAGTGCCTAAATTTGTGCTAAATTTGATGCTAGGCGAGGGATCAAGCGTACTGCTTGAAGGAGCGAAAGTCTATCCGCAAGCCTTGATAAAAAGCGGATTTAGCTTTAAATTTAGCGATCTAAAAACGGCACTTCGGGATATTTTGAAGTAAATTTAAATAATTTTGCCTGCTTAGCCAAATGTTCCGCTTCGGTTTTTGCAAAATGCGGCTCGCGCCAACCCCGAGCAAAATTTTACCCCGCTACGAAAATTTAGCCGCATAGAGTCCCGTCCATTTTTATCGCAAATCCGAATTTTTAAAAACGCCGACATAGAGGCGTAAGAGCAAATACGATAACGCCCTAAAACATAAAATGCTTTGCCCGCTGATATGGCGGGCTATAAATCGGTAAACAAAATTTAGCAAACCTGACGCTTAGGCAAAATTCGGCGTAAATTTGAATCAGACGGCAAATTTGCACTTTTGAAGATAGCAGACTAAGCTCATAAATTTGGAAAGCAAGCTTTAATCGGTAGTTATGCGCGCAGAGTTTGCCACCTGCGCACTCAAGCGGACTGCGAGAAGTTTTACTCAAACCGCCTCAAGATACTAGGCGAGAGCTTAGTCAAAACATCATAACTGATCGTGCCGAAAAAATCCGCCCAAACGCTAGCGTCGTCAAATACGCAAATTTTATCGCCCGCATCTTCGCAGCAAAAGCTATCCATCGACATTTTGCCGAGCAACCGCCGTCCGCAGGCAGTCTTTAGCTCGCCCTCGCCCGCATAGCGTAGCAGTCCGTCGCCGTAGCCTAGGTCGTAAACGGCGATTTTCATATCCTCGCTCGCGCAAAATTTAGCGCCGTAGCCCGCGCATTGTCCTTTTTTTAGCACTCTGCCGCTAACCTTATGCGCCCAGAGCGACGCCACGCGCTTTAGCTCCAAACTCTCGTCAAACTGCGCGTATCCGTAGGCTGCGATACCCACGCGCACGCACTCGTCCGTTAGCTCGCCGAAACGCTCGGTCGCAGCAGAGTTGTGCGAGTGAAAGGTCAAATTTGAATCGCCGCAAATTTCACGCACTACGGCTTTTACCGCGGCGAAATTTTGCCTCTGTACAAAATAATCTCCGCTAAGCTCCTCGGCGCTTCTAAAATGCGTAAATGCGCCGCAAATCTGCAGTCCGTGCGCCAAGGCCGCCGCGCACGCCGCCCGTACCTCATCTATCGCGACGCCGTTTCTATGCATGAGCGTATCGACGGCGATATGCACACGCGCGCCTTTTTTAAATTTAGCAATCAGCGAAATATCGTTTACTGCGTAGATAAATCGCTCGCTCTCGCCGCCGTTAGGAATATGCGAAAGGATGAGAATATGCTCGAAAAAGGGCTCAAGCTCGCGCGCCTCGGCTTCGTTTTTAACCGCGCAAAATTTAATGCCGTAACTCGCCGCCTCGCGCCCCACAAGCACCGCTCCATGCCCGTAGGCATTGTCTTTTAGCACCAAAATCACGCGATCTTTGCCGCCTGCTTTGGCGCAAATTTTGGTTAGATTATGGATGTAGGCGGATCTGTTTAAAACGAGTTCAGACATTGAATTTTACGCCAAACGCCTCATAAACATTAGGAAGCAGCTTCCTAATACTATAATCGTAAGAGTAAAATTTGGCGTAGAGAGCCTTTAGATCAGCCTCCTTAACCGCTGCGAAGTCAAACACGTCAGTACCCGCAACCTTTGGCACTTGGCGGTCTAGCTCGGCGAAAAACTCGCTCCTAGCCTTTAAAATTTCCTCGATCTGATTTTTTACTATTTCTTTTTTTTCTTGCATTTACTTCTCCGTTAAGATTTTAAATTTATCTTTATCTAGCCGCACGTAGAGCTCTTTTCGCCCCTTAAATTCATGACTAGGCGCAGTATAATCCTCGTCAAAAACCACTCTAAAAAGATTTTGTCCTTTAGTGTTCGGGTACGGCGTCACGCTAAAATTTAAAGCTTTTATGCTCTTTTTTTCTTTTAGCGCGAAAATTCTCTTTTTATTTTCGGCAAATTTAGTCCTCGTTAGCGCATTTTTGCCGTCTATTTTTACAAATTCGTCCGCATAAAAGCCGAGGTAATTTTTGGTCTCGTTATCTCGCCACGCCTGCAACCACTCGTGCAGATGCGCCAGCACGCGCGCTACGTCGTCTTTACTAGCGTCTACCTTCTGGCTTTCGCTGATTATCACGACGCCCCCGCTGCCGATCAGTTGGCCAAATTTCACTAGAGCTTCGTTGTTAAACGCCACGCAGCCGCGCGTTTTTACTTCGTCATCGCGTTTGCCTTTCATCGGCAGACCGTGTATCCAGATGCCTCCGCCCGTTTTTTGTGCGGCCTTATCGTGGGCGTTTGGGTACGATAGCGACATCGCAAGCGGTCCGTAAAAGGGATCGGGCGGCGTAAATTTATCCGTAACGTCGTAAACACCGACCGGCGTTTTTAGATCGCCTTCTTTAAATTTATCCCCGCTTTTGCCAGTTATCACGCTTTGCGAGAAAATTTCCTCCAGCGCGCCGCCCGCATACTCGAAGCTTTGCAGGGTTTTTTGCGCTTTATTTACGACGATGATTTTGGTCTTAGCCTCGTAGTAGCCGTATCTGACGTCGGCTGCGCCTAGCTTTTCCAGCCAGTATTTTGTACCCGTCAAATTTGCGTCCGCTAGAACATTGGCGGCTAAAATTTGAGAAAAAAAGATAGAAAAAATAAGTAAGCCGAGTAGTTTTTTCAAAATTTTCCTAACATTGCGTATTTTCGTAATAAAGGATCGAATTATATTACATTTTCTCTTAAAAATTTTAAAAAACTTTTATTTTGTGTTACAATAGCGAATATCAAAATTCCACGTAAAAGGACGCAAAAAATGAAAAGCAAATTTTTAGCTTTATCTCTAGTGGTCGCCTCTTTGGGCCTTGCAAACGCCGCAGATGTTGAGGTTTCAGATATCTATGCCAAAGCTACGCCTCCTGGCGCAAAAAATACGGCTCTATTTTTTGAGATCAAAAACTACACCAACAAACCTATAAAACTAATCGGCGCTAGCTCTCCGGCGGCAGCTACGGGCGAGATACATACGCACAAGGAAGTAGACGGTATGAAAAAGATGGTGCAAATAGATAGCATCGAAGTAGCGCCGGAAAGCGCCGTGAGCCTAAAACCGGGTGGTCTGCACGTGATGCTGATGAACGTAAAAGCCCCGATCAAAGAGGGCGACAAACTAGACGCTACGCTAGAGTTTGACAACGGACAAAAACTCGAAGTAAAAGACATCGTCGCAAAAGCGGTAGTTAAAAAAGACGGCGAACACGGACACGATCACGGCGCGCACGATCACGGCGGGCATCATAAGCATTAATGAAAAAATTTCTCATAATTTTAGTCCTTCTAGTCGGTGTTTTGGGTACTTCGGCGTACCTGTTTTTTAAACCGCAAGCACAAGAGGACTTTTTGAGCGCAGAGGACGTGGGGGCAAATTTAACCCCGCTTCCTTGCGATATGAACGCCGAGCACTCCTGCGGCGTAGAGTTTCGCGGCAAGACGGTTAAATTTAGCCTCTCGCCAAAGCCCGTTTACACGATGCAGCCGACGATCGTGCGTATCGAGGGACTAGAAGGGTTTAAAAACCCGAGCCTTGAGATCCACGGCGTAAATATGGACATGGGCGTCATAAAAGCCGACGTCGAAAAAAGAGATAACGCCTATATCTCGAACATCGTGCTAAGCGCGTGTCTGATAAACATCATGAGATACCGTTTCGAGGTGCTAGAAAACGGCAAAAAAAGCGGACTTTATATAGACTTCGACTTGCATCAATAGGCGCAAATTTCACTTGAAAGGGCGGATGATGAAAAAGCTTCTTATCGTACTTGTACTGATTTTAACGGTTCTTGGTGCAGGCTATCTCGCACTCTACTCAAACAAATACGCTCTTGCCGGCCAAGGCGCAAACGGCGCGGTGAGTCTAAAGAGCTTTGAGGGCAAAAATAAGATTATCTACTTCGGCTACACCACCTGCCCCGACGTCTGCCCTGCGACTCTAGGTATCCTTTCGGGCGTTTTAAACGAACTTAAAAGAGACGACATCGTCGTGATTTTCGTCACCCTCGATCCGGAGCGCGACGAGGCTAAAAACGTCGACGAGTATGCGAAGTATTTTTATCCGAATTCTTACGGCATAGTGTTAGACGATCTGCCTAAGGTTGCCAAAAGCTACGGCGTGAAGTATCAAAAGGTGCTGCTTGAAAAATCGGCGATAGAGTACTCCGTCGCTCACAGCTCCTCGCTATACGTGTTAGACAAAAACGATAAATTCGTCGCCGAGATCTCCAATCTAACGGCGCAAAATATCAAGAAAACGCTGGAAAATCTGAAATAATAACAGCTTTATTATTTCGTAAATTGCAGGTGTTACGTTATAACACAAAGATATTTTTTTATACTCAATTATTAACGATTTTGATTTAAATCAATATACTTTAAGCCTTCCGGTTGTATAGTTTCTTTAGCGGAAATTTAAAATTCGGAAGTCATCCATGAAGATTATAGCGCTCGTATGCGCTCTGTTTGTTTTCTCCTTCGCAAGCGATGTTAGCGCTACAGCTAGCCTCGACGTAAAAAGCTGCGCCTATAGCGAGCAAAACAAAACCCTAGCCGTCTACGATGCCAAAACTTCGCTAAAAATACTTAATCAAAAAGACTTAAAACCCATAAGCAAATTTGACGCTAAAACAGATGAGATAACCTCTCTAGCCTTTGACGGCGCAAATTTATATGCAGGATTTGCGAGCGGCGAGATAGCTAAATTTAGCGATGATTTTAGCTCTTTTGCCGGTATGCTAAATCTTTCAAATTTAAGCCTTGATACGCAGATAACGCACCTTCACGTCGCAAAGGGCAAAATTTACGCGGTCGCCGGCAAAGACACCTTTATCTCCTACGACATTGCGTCAAAAAAGCTGACGCGCGCAAATCTTAACGGCGCATATCGTATCGCAACCTGTAAAATCTTAAACGGCGCCGCGCTGATAACTAGCTGGGATAGATCGGTTTTTAGCGTAAATTTAAGCACGATGAAGGTAAAAAATCTAGGCAAATTAAAATCCGTAGCCTTGAGCGCGGCGGAGATAAACTCGGGCGTGATTTTCGGACTTGCTAGCGGCGAGATAGCCAGCCTCAAATTTGACGCAGACGAAAATTTAGTAAGTAAGCAGCCTAGCGCGGCAAATTTGGCCGCCGAAGCAAATTTAACTCAAACAAGCGACAAAGAAAACGCAAGCGTAAATTTGACCGCCGTCAAAAACGCGCAAAACAAAGCGGATCTAAATTTGACTAACGGCAAAGCAAACGCAAATTTGACGGACACAGAAATTCAAATTTACAAAATCTCAAATTCGCGCATTAAAAGCCTACTGGTAGTGCAGGATAAAGTTTATATCGGGCTTGGAAACGGCGAAATTTTACGAAGCGACGCGGAGTTTAAACAGATAGAAAAAATAGGCAAAAACTCCGACGCCGTGATAAAAATTTTTAACGACGAAGATAGCGTCATAGCCGTTAGCATAAACGGCGAGATCCAAATTTACAAGAAAAAATCTTAGGAAAGGAGATTTTCAATGAACAAACTACTTAGTTGCGGTATCGTTGCGGCTGCGGGCCTGGCGTTTGCCGTTAGCAGTGCGTGTGCGGCGGATAGCGACTTACAAGCTATCATGAAAGCGCGCGGGCTAACGGAAAAAGACATCCTAGCGGCCGCTAAAACGTATCAGCCAAGCGGTAAAAAAGACGACTACATCGTATTTTCCTCAGGAGGCCAAAGCGGACAGGTGATGGTTTACGGCGTGCCTTCGATGAGGATTTACAAGTATATCGGCGTCTTTACGCCGGAGCCTTGGCAGGGATACGGCTACGACGAGGAGTCTAAAGCCATCCTAAAAAGCGGCGCCATTAGAGGCAAACAAATCACGTGGGGCGACACTCACCATCCTGCTCTCACCGAGAAAAACGGCGAATACGTCGGAGATTATCTTTTCATCAACGACAAGGCTAACCCTCGCATCGCCGTGATAAATTTGCACGATTTCGAGACAACTCAGATCGTGGTTAACCCTATCATGAAAAGCGAACACGGCGGCAGCTTTATCACTCCAAACAGCGAATACGTCATCGAAGCGGCGCAGTATGCGGCTCCGCTAGATAACGGCTACCACTCGATGGACGAATACGAAGCGGTTTTCCGCGGCGCGGTAACGTTTTGGAAATTCGACTATCCAAAAGGCAAGATAGACGAGAAAGCTTCCTTCTCGCTCGAGCTTCCTCCGTACTGGCAGGACCTAAGCGACGCCGGTAAGGGCGAGAGCTTCGGCTGGGCGTTTACAAACTCGATAAACTCCGAGATGTATACGGGCGGTATCGAAAAGGGATTGCCTCCGTTTGAAGCGGGTGCGAGTAGAAACGACACTGACTATTTGCACGTTTATAACTGGCAAATTTTAGAAAAACTAGCTCAGGATAAGAAAAACTATATGGAGATAAACGGCCATAGAGTAGTTACCATAGACGCCGCGGTTAAAGCCGGTGCGCTATTTTTGATCCCTGAGCCAAAGAGCCCGCACGGCGTAGACGTCACTCCTGACGGCCGTTATATCGTTATCGGCGGTAAGCTAGATACTCACGCGACGGTTTATGATTTTAAAAAGATCAAAAACCTAATCGACAAAAAAGAGTTTGCCGGCACCGACCCGTATGGCATCCCAGTGCTTGATATGGCAAAGAGCTTGCAAGGACAAGTCGAACTTGGCCTTGGACCTCTGCACAACTCTTTTGACGAAAAAGACGGCATCATCTATACCTCTCTTTACGTCGATAGCCAGATCGTGAAATGGGACTATAAAAATTTAAAAGTTCTAGATAGGATCAACGTCCACTACAACATCGGACACCTTGATACTATGGAGGGAAAATCGTCAAAACCTAAGGGTAAATACGCTATAGCTCTTGATAAACTTTCAATCGATCGCTTTAACCCGGTAGGTCCTCTTCACCCGCAAAACCACCAGCTTATCGACATCACGGGCGCTAAGATGGAGCTTTTATACGATATGCCAATACCTCTTGGCGAGCCTCACGACGTAGTTTCTATCGCGGCTAGCAAGCTAAAACCTGCTACTACATACACGATGGGAACAAACTCTCGCACGGGCAAAGAAAGTCCGTTCGTAACTCTTGCCGGACAAGAAAGAGTCGAGCGTAACGGCAAAAACGTAACCGTTTATGCTACGATGATCAGAAGTCACATCAACCCTGAGCACATCGAGGTAAATAAAGGCGACAACGTAACTATCCACTTAACAAACCTAGAGCGCGCGCAGGACGAGACGCACGGCTTTACCGTGGATCTTTACAACATCCATGCGTCTTTAGAGCCGGGTAAAACAGCGACCGTAAATTTCGTAGCGGACGAAGAGGGCGTGTTCCCTTACTACTGCACCGAATTTTGCTCTGCGTTGCACCTTGAGATGATGGGTTACTTGCTAGTTAAAGATCCGAATAAAAAATACGAATCCGCCAAAGCAAGCAAGCTAAAAACCCTAAGCCCGGAAGCTCTAAAAGCCGAATACGATAAAGTAATCGCTACGAACAAAGCTACCGACGAGGTTATCCAAAGCGTCGTTACGTATCTAAAAGAGAAGCATTACGAAAAATATCCTAAGGTAAAAGAGCTAGTTACCGACGCGCTGGATCAGTACGGCAAAATCCCTGAAGTAAAAGCAAAAGCCGACGAAGCCTACAAAAAAGGCGACGTAAACGGCGCGATCCTATGGGAGTACCAAGTATGGCAGTACATGGTTAAAACCGCAGACGTCGGCCTAAGAGCTAAAAACAATCTAGCTAAAGAGATCGCTACGCCTATGAGCTCGGCTGCCGCCAAAGGCGAGGAGGCCTATCTAAAAGGCGGTTGTAATGGCTGCCACGTCATCGGTCAAGTTAGCTCGGGCCCTGATCTAACCGGCGTTCTTTTGCGCCACGAAAACGGCGAGAAATGGGTATTTGACTTTATCAAAGATCCGTCTAAATTTTACGGCGACGAGTATATCAAGTCTATGATCGACTACTTTAATCTAAGAATGCCTAATCAGCACATGAGCGATCAAGAGATCAAAGATATCATCGAATATCTAAAATGGATTGACGAAAACGCGGGAATGTAATCCAAATTTGATTCGGGCTTAGCAGTCCGAATCAGTCCGCTAAATTTGAGGCTCGGCGCGCGTAACCCGAGCCTCCTACGTTAAATTTAAAAAGCGTTTCGCGAAAAATTTTTTAAATTTAATAAAGGAGAAACGATGAAGAAGTATCAAATTTACACTATTATCGCGTTAGTCTTGATGACCGTTTGTTTTACGATCCCGGTGCTGGGCTTTTTCGGAGCCAAAGCTAAGATCGCCGCGGGCGAGCCGCTTGCCGGATATTCGTATAAAATTTACGACCTTTACACCTCGTTTCAGTACAAAAATCACCTGATGCCAAAGGACGTCGCAAGTAGTCTGGAAAAGATGATCGAGCAAAAAGCCGAGATCGGCACGCCCTCTTTTCCTATCTGGTACGTCGCGCTTGAAGCACCAAACTACCCTAAAGACGCCTTTCCCGACGGCATTCCCGTTTATTTCCACGTTGACGGATACGGCGGCGACGTACACGAGATGAACACTATAAACCACTACATCGGCATGTATCCGATGGAGCACGGCGGCAACGTCGAGCGCGCTATTGCGCCTTATTATCTACTTATTTCCACGCTTTGCATGCTAGCCTTTTTATACTACGACGGCAAATTTAACTCCCTGCTCATGGTTCTTCCGACCATCGCTCCGCTGCTTTTCATGGGCGCGTTTGCGGGCTGGCTTTATTGGTACGGGCACAATATGCAAGAGTGGGGCGCGTTTAAGATAAAACCGTTTATGCCGACCGTGCTTGGCGACGGTAAGGTCGCGCAGTTTACGACGCACTCGTATCCTAGCATAGGATTTTGGGTGATGATGGCTATGAGCGCGCTTTGTATACTAGCCGTATTTTCAAAGAAAAAAGAGCTCAAAGACGCGAAATGAAATTTAAGCTTTTGCTCTTTTGCGCGCTAAATTTGACGGCCTTCGCCGGTCCGCTACAAGACGCTATAAACGCTGCGGAACCGGGCGACACGCTGCGCCTAAACGACGGCCTTTACGAGGGAAATATCGTAATCGATAAACCGCTCTCAATCATAGGCAAAGGCGAAAACGCCGTGATACGAGGCGACCGCAAATCAAGCGTGATAAAAGTAACGGCAAAAAACGTAAAGCTTATAAATTTAAACATCGAGGGCAGCGGCACGAGTCAGATGGAGCTAGATGCGGGCGTTAGCTGCCTAAAAGGCAATAATCTCTTGGTCGAAAAAAGCCGCTTTAAAGACGTGCTTTTCGGTATCGAGCTATCAGAATGCAACCAAGCCGTGATAAGAGATAACAACATCACCTCAAAAGAGGGCTTTGACGTGCCTAGACGCGGAGACGCCGTGCGCGCGTGGTATTCGCACGAAAATTTGATCGAGCGAAACTACGTCTATAACAGTCGCGACATCGTGGCGTGGTTTTCTAGCAACAACGTAATCCGTAAAAATTTCGGCAAAAATAACCGCTACGCCGTGCATACGATGTATTCGGCGGACAACCTCATCGAGGATAATGAATTTAGCGGCGGCGCGGTGGGGATGTATTTTATGTTTTCAACAAATTCTCTCGTACGCCGAAACGTGATAATCAACTCAAACGGAGCGTTTGGCGTGGGTATCGCGCTAAAAGACGCCTCGGGATTTAACATCAGAGAAAATACCTTTTTGTATAACTCACGCGGCATCTACTCCGACCGCTCGCCGCTAAATCCGGGCACCGTAAATACTCTCGAAAACAATCAAATTTTATACAACGTCATCGGGCTGCAAATGCACGCGACGCAGGAAAAAAGCGTGTTTAAGGGCAATGATTTTATCGGCAACATGGAAACGGCTATCAACGACACTCCGGGCTCAAAGATCGAGCTAAACGAGTGGAGCGGTAATTATTTCGACGAATACGAAGGCTTAGACGTCGATAGAGACGGTATCGGCGATACGCCATACTTGCACTTCGTTTACGCCGACAAGCTTTGGCAGTATTATCCGACTCTACGCTTTTTCTACGGTTCGACCGTGATTAGCGGGCTAAATTTCCTAGCTAAGCTTGCACCCTTTTCGGAGCCGCTTAAGCTTTTAGAGGACGGCTCTCCTAAAATGCGCCCCAATAACGCTCAAAAGGCAACGCTATGAATAGACGAAATTTTATCGCCCTAACGGCAGGCGCGGCGGCAGCAGGCTACGGCATCGGATATTTTTTACCCAAAACGCGCGCGGACGAGCTTTTTTTAAGGCCTCCCGGAGCGGTTAAAAATTTCGAATCGCTCTGCATAAAATGCGGCCAGTGCGTGCAGGTCTGCCCGTATCACAGCATCGAGCTACTAGATATAACGCAGGGCTACTCAAACGGCACGTCCTACATAAATCCGCACGAGCGAGGTTGCTATCTGTGCGACCTTTTTCCTTGCGTTTTAGCCTGTCCCAGCGGCGCGCTAGATCACGCCACGACGCAGATTAGCGACGTAAAGATGGGCGTGGGCGTGCTGCGAGGGCGCGAGGCCTGTCTTGCTTATAAAAACGAAAACGTAAATTTAAGCGGCGTTACGAAAATGCTCGAGCGTAAAATTTATAACGACCGCGAGCAAGCCGTAAAAGACGCCGTCCAAAATAGCGTGGATAAGCCCTGCGATCTGTGCGTTAGCCTCTGCCCGGTCGGAGACGCCGCCATAACGATGGCTAAAAGCGACGGGCGAAATTTGCCCGAATTTAAACAAGGCTGCGTCGGATGCGGAGTATGCGCCGAGGTTTGCCCGGCACAGATCATCGATATAGCGCCAAACCGCAGCTATGACGAAATTTACAAAGGATAAAAATGAGAAATAAAATTTTAGGCTGTCTCGTCGCCCTCGCCGCCGCTGCGCTGATAACGGGCTGCGAGAGCAAGGATGATAAAAAACCGACGACGCAAGCGGCAAAAACGCAAACAACACCCGCCGTCGCAGGCATGATAGAGACGCAAAAAGCCGACGCTAACGCAACCGCGCAAAAAGACTACGATCAGTTTATGAGCTACGATATAAACGGTAAAAAAAGAGTCAAATTCGGTCTAGATGACGAAGAGAGCGAGACTAGCCGCTCAGTCGGCGCGCTAGCGATGGTGCGAAGCCCGCTGCAAAGCATAAATTTAAAACTCATCAAAGGGCAGCTTAGCAAGGACTTTATTGTAAAATGCTCCGCCTGCCACGACGACTACGCCAACGGCATCATCGGCCCGTCGCTGCTAAACAAAACCTCGGATCAAATTTACGACATGATCGCCGCGTATAAGAGCAAGCAAAAGGCAAATCCTTTGATGAAAGATCTGGTGCGCGGCATGGACGATGCGCAGATCAGAGCGCTAGCTAACGAAATTAGCGAATTTAACGAGCAATTTAGAAAAAAATAGGAGGCTAAAATGGGAAAGAAAATAGCGATAATCTTTGGAGTTTTGGTACTTGCGCTCATGGTTTTTATGCTGACTAGCCAGCCGTCGGCACCTATAAAGGACGCTAGCAGGCCCGAGCTAAAACCGGCGCAGCAAACACAACCAAAAGTCGTAAACGAAGAGCTGAATTTGCAAGATAGCGAAGAGATAAAAAAGATCAAACAGCTACAAAACAGCGTCGCAAATCAGCCTAGCGAGGGCGTTAGCAAACGATACCTAACCTCCTGCGCGCCTTGCCACGGAGCAAACGGCAAGGGCGTAATGGCGCCTAGCATCGCAGGCAAAAGCAAGGACGAAATCCTAGCTTCGCTAAAAAACTACAAAGAGGGCAAGGTGCCAAATAGCCTGATGAAGGGGCTTCTCACAAATGTTTCAGACGAGGATCTAGGCGCGTTAGCTGATGAAATTTCAAAATTTAAAGAGTAGAAAATGGACAAGTACGCCACGCGCTGCACGGTCGCCAAAGTCCCGTTTCTAAGCACGCTCACGGTAAAAAACGCCGAGGGTAAAAAGCGCCTTAGCATCCGCGCTTGGCGGCTTATCGTTATCGCACTCGTGCATATTTTGTTCGTGCTTTCTTACCGCGCGGATATTCAAATTTTAGAAG
>CAUQOI010000036.1:0-17942 GCA_963519525.1 uncultured Campylobacter sp. | reverse complement strand
CTGATTAGCGGCTTTTTCTTGTCGATTTCAGGCGTTAGCGTCTCGGCGCTAAGCTCTAGATCTACCTTTGTTTTTAAGTATCTCGAGCCGCTTTCGCTAAGTAAATTTACTATAAACTGATCGAGCGGATAAACGGGCCCCATATTTATGTAGTCGTTTGAGCGCTTGCCTGCCGTATTTTTTGGCGCCGCTGATTGGACTTGCTCGGTTTGCGCTTGTACCGTTTGCCCCTGCGTAGCGTCGTCGTTACCGCTCATTAATAAAAACGCAAGCAACCCTCCGACCACTAAAAGTAGTATCAAAATAACGATGATTATGATTAAAACTAAGCTACTGCTTTTTTTAGCTTGTGTCTCTTCAGCCATCTATTCTCCTTAAAATTTTAGCTATAATTATATCTTAAATTTTTGAAAAATGGGAAGGCAATGGTACATAAAACAAATGCCGCGAGGTTTCTAGACGGCAAACATATCCCATACGAGCTAGTCGAATACGAAGTGGACGAAAGCGATCTGAGCGCCGTTCACGTGGCTACCGTTTGCGGCGAGCAAATAGAAAAAATCTACAAAACCATCGTCTGCGAATGCGAGCCTAGAGGCTACGTCGTGGCGTGCATACAGGGCGATTTGAGCTTAAATTTAAAGGCTTTAGCAAGACTTAGCGGGCATAAAAAATGCGAACTTCTAAACTTAAGAGAGCTTGAAAAAGTGACGGGCTACATCCGCGGCGGCTGCTCGCCGATAGCGATGAAAAAGGTGTTTGAGACGTTTTTTGACGAGAAGATTTTAAAACAAGACTACGTCTACGTAAGCGCCGGCGTGCGCGGAAAACAGATAAAAATCGCGCCGCAAAGCTTAATAGAAGCCATCAACGCAAAGCTCGGCGACGTCGCCGTTTAGTAAAATTTAACCCAAAAATGCTAAAATACGCCGTCTTAAAATAAAATAAATTTAAAAAGGTAAAATTTTGATAGATGAAATTTTTAGAGAATACGATATACGCGGCGTTTATGAGCGCGATCTAAACGAAACGAGCGTTAAGGCGATCGGGTTAAATTTGGGCCGAGAAATGCTACGCCGAGGCGCAAAAAACGTTAGCGTAGGATATGACGCTAGGCTAAGCGCGGGCGAGATTTTCGGTTGGCTAGTTAGCGGGCTAAATTTAGCCGGGATCAAGGTCTACGATATCGGCTTATTGCCGACGCCAGTTGGGTATTTTAGCGTATTTGTGGACAAATTTAACGCAAACATAATGATAACTGGCTCTCATAATCCAAAAGAGTACAACGGCTTTAAAATCACGATTTTTAAGGATAGTTACTTCGGCGAGGATTTGCAAAAGTTAAAAGTCGCCGTACTAGACGACATCGCGGCAAAAACGCAAATCCAGAATGATCTAAGAGCTGAGAAATTCGATATCGCGACGCCTTATAAAAATTTTCTCATAGAGCAGTTTGGGCATCTAAAAGCCTTGCCGATAAAAATCGTCATCGACTGCGCAAACGGCGCGGTCGGAGCGGTACTGCCCGAAATTTGCGAGGCGTTAAATTTGGACGCTCAAATTTTATACCCCGAGCCAGACGTCAACTTCCCAAACCATCACCCAGATCCAAGCGAGGAGAAAAACTTAATCGATCTAAAATCTGCGCTAAAGGGCGAATTTGACATAGGATTTGGCTTTGACGGCGACGGCGACCGCATCGCGGTTCTGACCAAAAAACGCAACATAAAAGGCGATGAGCTAGCCTATCTATATAGCCTCGCGATGAAAAATCCGCGTGTACTTGGCGAGGTCAAATGCTCGCAAAATATGTACGACGAGATCGACGCGCACGGCGGTAAAAGCTTCATGGGCAAGACTGGCCACAGCAATATCAAAAAGGCGATGAAAGAGCTGAATATCGACATGGCTGCCGAGGTGAGCGGGCATATTTTCTTTAAGGAGAGGTATTTCGGCTTTGACGATGCGACGTACGCGATGTTCCGCGCGCTAGAGCTGGTTGCGAAGGGTTTTAACCTAGACGGCGAGCTAGATAAACTGCCAAAAGTCTTTAGCACCGACGAGATCAAGGTAAAAACGACCGACGCGCAAAAATTTAAGCTGGTTGCAAAGCTAAAAGAGGTTTTGGTAGAAATTTATAAGAAGGGCGACGCGCAAAATTTGCTAGCAGGCCTAGGCAAGATAGCCGAAATCATCGACATAGACGGCGTTAGAGTAAGATTTGAGGACGGCAGCTGGGCGCTAGTGCGAGCCTCGAATACGACGCCGGTTATCGTCACGAGATTTGAGGCTAAAGACGAGAAAAATTTAGCGAATTTGCAGATAATTTTTGGAAAATTGATAGAAAAAGTTAAGGACTAAATTTATCGTATCGTTTTAATAGCGGCGGCTTTGGACTAAAAATCTCCGCCGTCGCCGAATTTAACGCCAACGCCTAAAATTTTACAAACGAGGTCTAAGATTTCTAAATTTACGTCGGTTGCGTATTCGTCGATAATCTTAAAAACTTCTCGCCTGACGTCCAAATCGCCGTCCGCATGAGCCTTTGCGTAGGTTTCGTCGGCGATTTTAGCTAGCGTAAAAGTATCGATATCCTTTTGTCTCATCGCTGTTTTTAACGTTTTTGAGAGCTTCCATTTTAGATTTTCCATATTTTTCCTTTTGCGTTTTTGCGGTACTGGTTTTGGCGCACAAATTTTACATCCACTCCAAAACCTGCGTGATATCGCCGGCGACGAAGCATTTTAGCCCCTGCGCGTCAAGTGGCTTAGACGGCACGATCGCGTTTTTAAATTTCTGCGTTTTGGCTTCTTTTAGGCGCTGATCGAGGTTAAATATCTCGCGAATCTCGCCGTTTAGGCTAAGCTCGCCCATAAATACGCTCTCCTTGCTGATCGGACGGTTTTTAAAGCTAGAAATGATCGCCGCGACTACGGCTAGATCGGCCGCCGTTTCGCCGATCTTGACGCCGCCGCTGACGTTGATGAAAACATCGTAGTGGCCCAGCGGGATCTCTAACTTGCGCTCAAGCAACGCCAGCAGCATATCTAGGCGGTTTTTCTCGTAGCCCGTGGAGCTGCGCTTAGGATACGCGCTCTCGCACACGAGCGCCTGAATTTCGACGCTAAGCGCGCGCGAGCCCTCCATCGTGATAGTGATCGCCGAGCCGCTAGTGGCTTTGCCTCGCGTGAAAAATTTACCCGCGACGTCGTTGGCGCTGATTAGCCCGTTTTCGCTCATCTCGAAAATCCCTACCTCGCTAGTCGAGCCGAATCGGTTTTTAAAGCCTCGTAGCATACGCAGCTCGCGGCTGGAGTCGCCCTCGAAATACAGCACCACGTCCACCATGTGCTCCAAGATACGCGGCCCCGCGATCGAGCCGTCCTTCGTGATATGTCCGATGATAAAGACGCAGATATTTTCGTTTTTGGCTAGGCGCATGAGCTCGAAGGTGATCTCGCGCACCTGCGACACCGAGCCCGGAGCGGAGGCGATTTTCTCGCTGTATAGCGTCTGAATCGAGTCGATGACGAGGATTTTGTACTCGTTTTTGCGCACTTCGGCAAGGATATTTTCGAGTAAAATTTCCGTGAGCAGAAACAGCCCGTCTTTGACCGCGTCTAGGCGCTGGGCGCGCATTTTGATCTGGCTCGCACTCTCTTCGCCGCTCACGTATAGCGTCTTTTTGCCTTGGGCGGCGAAATTTGACGCGATTTTTAGTAGCAACGTACTCTTACCGATACCGGGGCTTCCGCCTATCAGCACCAGCGAGCCCTCCACGACGCCGCCGCCAAGAACTAGGTTTAGTTCACTATTTTGCGTGCTGATGCGCGTTACTTTTTCGATCTCTACCTCGCTGATTTGCTTTGCGAGGCTGGGTTTTGCGGAGCTTTTTGATATCTCTTTTAGCGTTTCTATTTGCTGTGCATTTAGCTCTAAAAAGCTATCCCAAGCCCCACATTGTGGGCATTTGCCGACCCATTTGCTCTGCTGATTACCGCAGGCTTGACACTCAAATACGGTTTTAGTTTTTGCCATTTTTTTCCTTTGAGCGATTATACTTTAAAATGTTTAAATTTTACTCCCGCTGCACGGTTAAATTTCAAATCGAAACACGCACGAGCGAAAAATAAGCAAATTCAACTCAAATCAACGAAAATTCAACTTTATCTAAATACAATTTGCCAAATTTAAAACTAAAATGGAGCGAAAATGAAACAAAAGCTTAGCAAAAATCAGTTTTTAGTCATCTCGCTCACGCTTTTTGCCATGTTTTTCGGCGCGGGGAACTTCATCTTTCCGCCGAATTTGGGGCGAGAGGCTGGGCAGAATTTTTACGTCGCGATCATGTTTTTTTGCGCTACGGCGGTGCTTTTGCCGGTGCTTGGCGTCGCAGCAATCGCTAGAGCAAAGGGGCTTCAAAGCCTAGTTCGCCGCATAGACCCGGTATTTGCAGTGATTTTTACCGCGCTTTTATACCTCACGATCGGGCCGCTTTTTGCGATACCTCGCGCGGCAAATATGCCCTTTGACATCGCCGTTAAGCCGTTTATCGCGGCTGAAAATTTGCAAATTTGGCTGTTTTTCTACTCGGCGGCGTATTTTGCGCTAAATTATTACGTCTGTATGAATCCGTCAAAACTAGTCGATCTACTCGGCAGATACCTCACTCCGCTGCTTTTGGCGCTTATTTTGCTACTTTTTGGTGCGGGATTTTTGTTCCCGATCGGCGAGTTCGTCGCTCCTAGCGGAGATTATGCCCAGCGCGCAGCGGCCAAGGGTTTTGTAGAGGGCTATCAGACGATGGACGCGCTGGCATCGCTGGCGTTTGGTATCATCGTGATAAACGCTATCAGAACCGTGGGCGTAAAAGACGAGCGCCACTTGGTTTCATCGACGATAAAGGCAGGCATGACGGCAGGCGTGATTTTGATGGCGATTTATTTGATGCTGGGCTACCTTGGCGCGACGTCGGCGGAGCTTTTTAAGGATGCGCCGGAGATAAACGGAGCCGAACTGCTATCTCGCATTAGCGGCCATTACTTCGGCAAGGCGGGCGTTTTGGTGCTAGGTTCAGCGTTTTTCTTAGCTTGTATCACGACGACGCTGGGACTCATCAGCTCTGCTAGCGAGTACTTTGAGGAGCTAACGGACGGACGCGTCAAATATAAAATTTGGGTCGCGGCGTGGTGCTTGATCGGTTTTGGCGTGGCGAATTTTGGCCTCACGACCATCATCAAGGGCTCGATACCGGTACTGATCGCCATCTATCCGATCGCCATCATGCTCATTATCCTTTCGCTCATCAATCCGCTGATCGACTCGAGCAAGCTCATCTACCGTACCTGCGTCTACGTCTGCGTGGTCGTCGGCACGATAAACGGCCTTGATATCGCGGGCGTCTCCGTGCCGCTAGTGACGGATCTCGTCAAGGAAATGCCGTTTTACGACTCGATGCTGGGCTGGATCGTGCCTAGCGCGGTCGCATTTGCGGTGACTTACATACTGCACCTTGTGCTAGAAAAGAGAGAAAATACTTTTTAACTGCTAGCGGCAAAGCGCCGATTTTCTTGCATGCGGCTATAAAATTTCAAGACATTTTAGAAATTTTATAGCCGAGATTTTTTAATAACTATATTATGTTCCAATATGATTTAAATTTATAAACGTCAAGGCTCAAATTGAGCTCATCGATTATGTGCAGTAACTGTGAGATTTCGTATTGTAGAGCTTTGATCTTCCAGAGTAAAAACATTGCTAGCATCGCATGCTCGTCCTAGCCGTTTGCAACGATGACTCATTCGGCAAAATCTCTGCCTACGGTAAAGCCGGAGAAATAAAGAATAAGATGACGACAAAAAGCAAAGCATAGCGCTTAAGTAGCTTTTGTTTACACTCTTTTTGCTTCTGCGTTACGGCGGCGATGGCTTCTTTTATTTTTGGGTTTATCATTCGTAAAAAACTCGGTTTAGATAAAGGCCGTTTGGCGGCGCGGGGATACGAGTGAGCGGCTTTTGCTCGTAGATAGCTCGGCGTAAAAGCTCTTTTGCTTTGAGAAAATTTGCATCGCGGCAACCGCTTGAGTTTTTATTGCCGATTTTTGCGCGATTTTTTTTGGTATCTATGCTTGCGGCTTTGTTTAAATTTGAGTTTTCGGTATCAAATTTTGAGACGGCGCAAACCGCTTGCGCGGCGGTCAAATTTATGCTTTCGCTGTTTGTTATCAAGATATCATCGCGGCTGTTTTGGTTTAAATTTGCCTTGCCGCCCGGTTTTGCCTTCTGCGCACGTTCAAATTTAAACTCTAGCGCGTCCGTTTCTTTAAATTTGCCGCTTTTGGCAAGCTCAAGCGCCTTAAGGACGCTAGCGACCATGAGGCGAACCTGGGCGCGCAAAAAGCCGTTTGCTTTAAAAACGATGATCGACCGCTCGCTGCGCGAGTAACAAAATGCCTTTGTGACGCGCCGCACGGGGCTTTTGACGTCGCTACCGAGCTTCATAAACGCGCTAAAATTATGTTCGCCGACAAAAAGCGCAAGCAGTTCGTTTGCTAAATTCGGATCAAATTTGGGTAAAAAAGTCTCGTAAGGCACTAAAAAAGGCGAAAACTCGCCGTGATTTACTATGTATCGATATGCGCGTGCCGTAGCGTCGTATCGCGGATGAAAGTCGTCTTTAACGCTACTTATAAATTTGACGTGAATAGCCGGGTGAGCGTGGCGGTTGATGAGAGCTCTAAGGCGCGCAAAGTCCTTAAAATGCTCGCCGCACTCCACGCAGGCTACTTGATTGTTTGCGTGCACGCCCCTATCGGTGCGCGAGCTGGAGATTATCTTGCTAAAAATACCCACGTGCGCTAGAGCCGCACCTAGAGCATCCTCGACGCCGTTTTCGTGCGGCTGGGTCTGCGAGCCCTTAAATTTCGACCCATCGTAGCTAAAAACGAGTTTAAGGCGCACTTAGTATCTTTTTAAAATTTTAGCCCTAAAGCTAAAAATCGAGGCGATAAAAAATAGCGAAAATATCGCTGCAATCGCGACAAAAATACGCGAGCTAAAGAGCATAATGAGCGTAAAATAGCCAAAAAGTACGCCAAATATCCCAAAATACACAAAGCCCTTTTCGTAGCGGTAGGTCACGATGCCCAGGCTCAAAGCAAAAAGCGTCGTTGCTAGCGGGAAAAGCGCAATGAGAACGTAGGTAGCGAAGTCTTTGGCGCGCTTTTCATCCTCGCTCATCATTTGCCAATACTGCCAAAACGACTTCGTCTGCGCGACGCTGTCCTCTTGGACGGTACTGATTTTCATAGTACCAAAGTCCGTTTTGTGCCACAAGGCGTCCTTTATATCGTAAATTTTGCCTTCTGTTAGCGTAAATTCAAGCACTGCATTGTCGTTGGATAGGCGAGCGTTTCTAGCTAGAACAAACCTGTGCGCGCCTTCTTTTGGCGAATAAAGCGTCACACCCTCGTAAAGAGTGCCGTTTTCGTCACTCTTTTCGTTTTGGATAAAGACCATCCAGTCGGAAAATTTTTGTCCGAATTCGGTCGTTTTTAAATTTAGCTTGGCGACGGTTTTTTTGTATGAGACGAAATTTGAGTTTAGTTCCGCAGCTGTAGGGATCAGCACTATCGCGGTAACGATGAGAAAGGCCGAAACCGCGCCGCTAACGATGAGGAAAAATTTAGCAATCCTAACGGGCGAATATCCGAGCGTAAAAAGCACGATGCTCTCGTTTTCGCGAGAAAGCCTGAAAAACATAAGCGCAAGCGATGCAAAAAACGCGATCGGTACGGTAAAAAGCAGTACTCTAGGCAGCATAAACATATAAAGCTTAAAAAGCTCTAAAAACGAGATCTCTATGTAGGAAGTGATGCGCGCGATCTGGATAAAAAACACGATCGACATAATGAGAAAAAGCGTCGCAAATAGCGATGCAAACGTGCCTAGAAAGTTTGATAAGAGATAACGCGCCGTCCTATCCATAAATGAGCCCCAAGATGTATATAAACCAATCCTTGAACGCATAAACTATAAGCGTAGCAAGGCTCAGAAACGGCACGAAAGGCAGCTCGTATCCGCGCTTTCGCACGATAACGTATGCGGGCAGCGTCAGCAGCGCCGAGACGTAGATCGCCATGAGGCCGAGCTTGATACCTAAAATCGCACCCATAACGCTCGCGATAAAAATATCTGCAGAGCCCATGGCTTCGCGCTTGATAGCTAGGCTAACGACCGCGCGAAGTAGCCAAAAAGCAAACATAAAAATCGCGGCGTTTATAAACGAATCAAATGCGCGTAAAAGCCCCTCCGAGTCAAAAGAGGCAGGGGGATTAAATCCGTAAAGCAGCGAAAATGCGACGCCGGCAAAAAGCAGCGGATCGGGAACGGCTTTGTAGCGAAAATCAATGAGGCTAAGCGCTAGCAGCAAGATAAAGCAGATACTAAGCATCGCCGCCTTGAAAATCGCGGCGTAAAAGCCGTCTGCAAACATCTCTAGCCCGCGCGTTTCATAAAAGTAGGCAAGCACGCAAAGTAGGGCGCTAGCAAGCTCAACGAGCGGATACTGAAAGCTGATTTTTTCGCCGCAAAACGCGCATTTACCGCGCAAAAACAACCACGCGAAAATCGGGACGTTGTGATATGGCTTTAGCGGCGTTTTACAGCTTTGGCAGTGCGAGGCGGGGAAATTTATGCTCTCGCCGCGCGGCATGCGGTAGATTAGGACGTTGCTAAAGCTGCCGACTACGGCGCCCAATATAAAAAATAAAACGGCGAAAATCATAACTCTCCTACTTAAATTTATTCTGTTTTTACGGGTTTTATGCCAAATTTTCGGCTTTTTAAACCAAATCGCGACGTTTCAAAAGATAATCTTTTCGTAAAATTGCTGATTTATCGCGTTAATTTAATCTAAAATTTGCCTCGTCTTTTGCGCCGCAAAAATATAAAAATGCAAAAATTTAAAGGCGATTTTAGCGAAATATTGCCTTGAATGCTTTTAAATTTAAAGATTTCGGTTCAAAATTTATACAAAACTGCGCTGCGGCAAGGCTTTTGGTTTGTAAAATTTAAAAATCTTTTGCCCTGAGCGGATAAAGTAAAACGACGTAAATTTAAAAGGCGGCGGTAGCTAAAAGCTCAAATTTTAAAGTCCGCCAAACCTTCTATCTTTTTTCTTAAACTTAGCCGTTATCAAGGCTAGCTCCTCGCGCGTAAAATCTGGCCAAAGCGTTGGCGTAAATGCAAACTCGGCGTATGAAGCTTGCCAAAGCATAAAATTTGATAGTCTTTGCTCGCCGCCGGTGCGCACGAGAAGGTCGATGGGCGTGGGCTCATCAAGGCAAGCTTGCAGGCTATTTTCGCTTAAATTTAGAGTTAGGTTTTGGGCGTCAAATTCGCCGCCGTTTTTCTCGCAAAATCTCCTAAAAGCTCTTAAAATTTCATCTTTAGCGCCGTAGTTTAGGGCCAAATTTAGCTTTAGCCTAGAGTTTTGCGCGGTCGCGTTTTTGATATCAGCTATCTCGTTTTTTAGCTTGTCGCTTAGCGGACTTTCGTCGCCGATAACGTTAAATTTGATGCCGTTTTTGATAAAACTCTCGCGTTTTGAGAGCAAAAATTCATGCAAAAGCTCCATCAAAAACGCCACTTCGCTCTTTGGACGCTTCCAATTTTCGGTGCTAAATGCGTATAGGCTCAGCACCGCCACGCCCTCGTCGATGCAAAACTCGCACATCTGCTCCACGACGTTCGCACCCGTTTCGTGCCCTTTGGTGCGTAGCAAACCGCGGCTCTTGGCCCACCTGCCGTTGCCGTCCATTATGATCGCGAGGTGATTTAGCTCGTTCATTTTAGCCCTTAAAATCAATTATTTTGCCGCTTGGATCAAAAAAAGCGGCGATGTTTTGCGTCGTTTGCGCTTCGCAGTCAAACTCGTCCCGCAAAAGCCTAGCGACCTTTTCAAACGGCGTTTGTGCGCTGATTATCCTGGCGCCTTTTAGTGTGAAAATAATCGGAGCGAAATTTGAAAAAACGAGGTAAATTTGACTCGTGCGGGCGCCCTCGAATTTCATCTGGAAAACGCCTTTTGTGCCGTTATAAACAAACGAAATATTAACGATATTTTTTTGCAGCGCAAGTAGCATCTGAGTTAGATTTTCAAACGTTTCTCGCGAGTCTGCCGCGCTAAGACCATTAAATATATATTCATAAAACCAGTTTAGATCGGGCTCGCTTATCAGCCTTTCTATTAGCGCGAGTCCCTCGGGCGCGGCGTAGGCTAAGCTTGGCTTTTTAAAGAGATTTCTTATTACGATATTTTCGGTGCCGCTTGCGATCTCGCCCCAGTATTCGCCGTCCACGTCGAGACTTTTCATGCTTTTCGTACTTAGGATTTTATTACCCATTTTGAGATTGTAGCGATTGTAGCCCGTCTTTTCGGCGACTTTGATGCTGATGGGTAGGCTCGCGTTTAGAGCCGTGCCCGCGCCGCCGCTTGCGATTTTTTGCACTCGTGAGACGGGATTTATCATAGCGTGCTTGCTAAATTTACGATTTGCCGCGCCGCATCCTCTTTGGACGTTAGCGCGATATTTTGCGAGTCGCGATGCGTGATAAAAGTGATTTGCGTGCTATCCGAGCCGAAATTTACCTCGCCGCCTAGCACGTTTAGGCAAACGGCGTCTAGGCTCTTTTTTTCAAGCATATTTTTTGCGTTTTGCATGGCGTTTGCGGCGTCCGTTTCCATTTTAAAGCCGATTTTTTTTACGTTTTTAAAATCCGCCAAAGAGCCCAAAACGTCGTCATTTTGCGCTAGTTCTAACGTCCAAATTTCGCCTAAGTTTTGTTTTTTTAGCTTGCCTTCAAATTTGGTTTTTGGAGCGTAGTCGCTAACCGCAGCCGCCATCGCGAGTAAATTTGCGTCCGCCAAATTTGTGCGTAGCAGTTCTTTTAACTCCGCCGAGCTTTGAAATTTGAGAGTTTTATAGGGCGCGTTTGCTATCTCAAAGCTAGCTATCAGCGTAACGTCCGCGCCCGCGTAGTAAAAGGCGTCCGCCAGCGCTTTTGACATCTTGCCGCTGGATATATTGGTCACGGCTCTTACGTCGTCGATCTTTTCGCTCGTGGCGCCGCCCGTTACAACCACCTTTTGTCCTTTAAATTTTGGCTCAGCGAGCATTCTTTTGATTTCGTAGATGATCGTCGAAACGTCTGCTAGCGCGCCTTTGCCCATGTCGCCGCAGGCTAGGGTTTTTTCTACCGGCTCGATAAATCTCGCGCCGTTTGCCGCTAAAAACTCGAAATTTTTGCGCGTAGAGAAGTGATTTATCATTTTGTCGTTGGCTGCTGGCGCGATGAGTAGGGGAGCGGGGCTCGCGATCAGAGTCTGCATAAAGACGTTATCGCAAATGCCGCTTGCAAGCTTGTTTATCGTATTTACGCTCGCGGGCGCGATGAGGATAAGATCGGTTTTAGCGTAGGCGATGTGATTTAGTCCGTCCTGCCAACTCTCCGTGCGAGAGGTTAAAATTTTATGCTCGCACAGTGCCTCAAAGCCCGCTTCCGAGCAAAATTTAAGCGCCCCTTCGCTAAGCATAACGCGCACGTCCGCGCCCTCTTTTTTTAGCGCGGATAAAATCTCATAAGCCTTATAAAACGCGATACTGCCGCAAACCGCGAGCAAAATTTTTTTATTTTTTAGCATTTTCGTCGCTTTTCGCGTCGTTAAAAAATTTATAAAAAAAGCGTTCTTTATTTACCTGTTTTGTGCGGCTGATGGCTAGCGCGCCGCTAGGTACGTCGCTAGTTACGGTGCTTCCCGCCGCGATTAGCACGTCGTCGCCGACTTTTACGGGGGCTACTAGCTGCGTGTCCGAGCCGATAAAGACGTTTTTGCCGATAATCGTTTTGTGCTTGGCTTTGCCGTCGTAGTTGCACGTGATGGTGCCGCAGCCTACGTTTGTGCCCTGGCCGATCTCGCAGTCGCCCAGATAGCTTAGGTGGCCTGCTTTAACGCCGTTTAGCCTGGCTGCCTTTAGCTCGACGAAATTTCCGATGTGAGTGTTTTTGATCTCGCATTTTGGGCGCAGGTGCGCGAGCGGGCCGACATCCGAGTCCTCGATGACGGAATTTTCTACGACTGAGCCGCTTTTGATGACGGAGTTTTTAATGAGGCACTCTCCGATGACGCTTACGTTTTCTTCGATGACGCATTCGCCTTCAAATTTTGCTCTAGAGTCGATGTAAATGCTATTAGGCAGACGCATTAGCACGCCGCTTTTCATCAAATTTTTCTTGATTTCATCCTGCATCAAATTTTGGGCGATGCTGAGCTGAAATTTATCGTTTATACCCATGAAATTTTGCTCTTCGACGCTGATGGCCCAGCACTTTAGACCGCGCTCGTTTGCGATTTTTATCGCGTCGGTTAGGTAGAATTCTTTCTGCGAGTTTTCGTTGCCGATGAGTGGCAAAATCTCGCGCAAAACCTCGCTTTTAAAGCAGTAGCAGCCGGCGTTTGCGCTTTTTATCATTTTTTGCGTTTCGGTCGCGTCTTTTTGCTCGACTATGGCTTCTACTTTGCCGTTATTTATGATGACGCGGCCGTATCCGTAGGGGTCTGCCGCCTCAAAAACGCTTAGCGCAACGTCTGAGTTTCCCGCGCTTAGGCGGATTAAGTCGTTGGTTTTTATAAGCGGCATATCTCCGCACAAAATCAGCGTTTTTTCGCTATTTAGCGGGATATTTTTTAGCGCGCCCGCAGTGCCCGGGAAATCTTTTAAATTTTGTTCGTAAATTTTAGTTTGAGGGAAAATTTCTTTAATTTTGGCTCCCACTAGCTCTTTTTGATAGCTCAAAACCACGCTCACGTCGCTACTGATCTCATAAGCCTTGCGCAAAATATGGATAATCATCGGCTCTCCGCAAAGCTCGAAAAGCACCTTTGGTTTAGTTGATTTCATCCTTGTGCCAAGCCCTGCAGCAAGCACCACTACGCCGATATCGCTCATCTTTTTTCCTTATTTAAATTTGAGCGATTTTATCTCAAATTTGCTAAATGCGGGATTAATGCTTTTTTGGACTTAACAAATTCTTAAGCATTAATCAATATAATCACGAGTTTTAAAAATAATCAAAATCAAAATTTAAAGGATGCGACGTGCTTTCGTTTTTTAAAAAACTCTTAAGAAGAAATCAATTTTTGTTTAACCTCCACCTGATTTTATCGATTATTTTTGCCGTTCCGCTACTCGTTATCGGCGTTACTGGCGCGATTTTATCGTATCAGCACGAGCTTGAGGATCTTATAAATTTAAACGCTACCAAGGTTGAAAAAACCGGCGAAATGCTAAGCGTTGAGCAAATCTTGCAAAGCTTTAGCGAGCAAACAGGCGTCAAACAGCCGGCAAGGCTCGTGCTACCCAAAAACGAAAACGAAGCGGTCAAAATTTATGCTAGCGGTAGCGATGCCTATCTGGTTGATCCGTATACCGCGCAGATCATCGGCAAGGGCTACGGAGTCGCCTTCGTACGCACCGTAATGTCGCTGCACAGAAATTTAGGCTTTGCGCTAACAGGCAACAAAACCGCGGGCGAGGTCGGCAAGCAGATCGTAGGCGCTAGTACGGTCGTGATGATAGTGCTCGTGATAAGCGGCGTTTGGCTGCATTTCCCAAGGATAAAACGCAAATTTGTCGAGGCGATAAAGCCGAATTTTAAACTCAAAAAATACGCCCTTTTTCACAACCTGCACACGAGTTTAGGCGCCTTAAGCGCGGTGATATATCTCGTCATCTGTTTAACCGGACTCATGTGGTCGTACCGCTGGTATAACGGCGCTGTGACGGAGCTTTTTGTTAGCGCGCAAAATTTGCCTAAAGAGACCGAGCGCAAAGAGGGTGCGCCCGCAAAAACAGAGGGCAAAAAGAGCGCCGAGTATAAATTTAGCGATGTGCAGAGGGCTTACGAGATATTTAAATCAAGCGGCATAGAGCATAAAGAATTTAGCCTGATGCTCGCGGCCGGAGATAAGATAAACGTCAGATACTACGAACCCGACGTGCCTAGCACCGCTCGTCCGAAAATGACCGCCGTAAATGTAAAAGAGGGCAAGATGGCCGAGCAAAAGCAAACCGAGGGCATAACCGTAGGCATGGTAAAGAGCACGAACTATCAGCTGCATACGGGGTACTTTTTCGGGGTTGCGGGTAAAATTTTGTGGTCGGTAGTTTCGCTTTTGATGGCGCTTTTTATATTTAGCGGCTTTTATATGACGGCAAAAAGGGCGTTTAAACCAAAAAGAGCTTAGCTAAATTTGCCTTTTGCTAAGCATTGATAGCGTGCGAGCGATAAATTCGTCAAATTTGCGCTCGCGGCAAGATACCGTCTCTCGCTCTCGTTTAAAATTTTGCTTCGTTTTTTAAATCAAATTTTGACAAAAATATAAAATTTGAAAAATTTTACGCCGCTTTGGAATGCCTTTTGCAAAAAGCTAACCTAAATTTAACTGTATTTTCAACTAAAAAAAACTAAAATACAAACTAAAAATTTATAAATAGAAAGTTGCAAGATGGATTTAGGTAGCCTCGTCGGTTGGATAGTTATTATGGTGCTTTTGCTAGGTTCCATGCAGATGGGCGTCGGAATCGGAGCTTACATCGATATTCCCTCGGTTTTGATCGTTTTCGGCGGTACGATTTGCGCACTGATGATCGGCTTTAAGATGGAGCAGATAAAAAAGCTAGGCACGTTTTACGGCATCGCGGTAAAGCCAAAAACCTACAATCTCCCCGAAATCGTAAAAAAAATGGTCGAGTATTCTACAAAAGCTCGTCGCGACGGTATCTTGGCGCTTGAGAGCGATGCAAATAACGAAACAGATCCGTTTCTAAAAAAGGGTCTATCTATGGCTGTTGACGGTAACGAACCGGACGCCATCAGAACGCTGCTTGAGATAGATATGGAGCAGGCTAGCTCGCGTCACGGCGATAATATCAAAATTTTCGAACAAATCGCGGGCTTTGCAGGCTCGATGGGTATGATCGGTACGCTCATCGGCCTAGTTGCGATGCTTATGAACATGTCCGATCCTTCGGCTATCGGTCCGTCGATGGCGGTCGCGCTCATTACTACGCTTTACGGTGCGATGATAGGAAACATCCTGGGCTCGCCCGTAGCAAACATCCTAAGTATCCGCGACAAGGACGAAGGCACGGCAAAGGTGCTGATGCTAGAGGGTATAATGGCGATCCAAGCGGGCGACAACCCTAGGACGCTCGAGATGAAGCTACTATCGTTTTTGCCGCCTAAAGACCGCGTTAGTCAGTTTGATAAGTAGGAAAAATGGCTAAAAAGTTAATCGATCCGGGCGACTGCCCCAAATGCTTACCCGAGTGGCTCGCGGCGTTTGGCGACTTGATGTCGCTATTGCTTTGCTTTTTCGTACTACTTCTTTCTATGAGTACGATGGACGCGAAAAAGCTAGAAGCCGCGATCGGCTCGCTAAGCGGGGCTTTGGGCGTGCTTGAGGGCGGTGCGAAACCGGACGTCGGCGCCGAGCAAAACCAAGACGACCACGCCACCTCAAACAAAGAGCGCACTGGCGTGAAGTCGAATTTCGAGCAGACTCTGCGCTCTATCAACGAGCTTTTGCATGCTAGCGGCTCGCCCGAGGTTACGTTTGAGGAGAGCGAGAGCGGGTTTGTGATTAGGCTACCGGCAAATTTGCTCTTTGCAAAAGATAGCGCCAAGCTGCAAAACGATGATGCGCTGCTATTTTTAAAACGTATCGCGATGGTGATAGCAAAGCTACCCCCGGACGTCGTAGCAAACGTGATCGGACATACCGATAGCGAGCAGCCCGCGTCTACCGAGTTTAAAGACAACTGGCAGTTATCGTCGGCTAGGGCTATTAGCGTAGTTGGCGAACTCATCAAAGACGGAGTCGATCCTAAAAAGCTAACCGCGTCCGCAAAGGCCGAATTTGAGCCGTTTGCGACGAATTTTACCGAGCAGGGTAGGGAGAAAAACCGCAGGGTCGAGATCCACTTTGTTTCGTTAAATTTAGACGACAAAGCCAAAACGCAAAAAAGCATACTGGACGCGCAGGAGTAAATTTGAAAAAACTGACGTTTTTGCTGTTTTTTATCTTTGCGGCGGTCGCTATCGGCGAGGATAACGTCACGATCCCGACCGTAAATCTCAGCCTAAGCGCGCCCACTACGCCAACCCAGCTAGTTAGCTCGCTAAACGTCCTACTAGTTCTCACCGTCCTCACGCTAGCTCCTTCGCTAGTTTTTATGATGACCAGCTTTTTGCGGCTCATTATCGTTTTTTCGTTCTTGCGACAGGCGATGGGCACGCAGCAGATGCCGCCGTCTACGGTGCTTATTAGCCTTGCGATGGTGCTTACGTTTTTTATCATGGAGCCTGTGGGCAAGCAAGCCTACGAAGCGGGCGTGCAGCCATATCTAAGCGAGCAAATCGGCTATCAAGAGGCCTTTGAGCGCGGCGTGAAACCGTTTCGTGAGTTTATGATAAAAAATACGCGGGAAAAAGATCTGGCGCTATTTTTGCGCATCAGAAATATGCCAAACCCGCAAAGCTTCGACGATATCCCGCTCACGGTCGTGATGAGCGCATTTATGATCAGCGAGATGAAAACGGCGTTTGAGATAGCATTTTTGCTCTATCTACCGTTTTTGGTCATCGATATGGTCGTTAGCTCCGTGCTCATGGCGATGGGTATGATGATGTTGCCGCCGACGATGATTTCATTGCCGTTTAAGCTACTTATTTTTGTGCTCGTAGACGGGTGGAATTTGCTCGTCATGAATCTCGTTAAAAGCTTTCATTAGGTTTTTTATCGCTATAATCTTAAAAATGCTCCACGCGCCGCTTAAATTTTCATTTTATTTTACCTACGGCGCCAGGCCCCGGGCGGGCAAATCCGCTCAAATTTAGTCCGCGCCGCCCAGAGCTAACAGGGAAGGGTTTAGATGAAAAAAATTTATATATTTTTGAGTTTTTGCGTTTTTTTAGTCGGTTCTGAGGTTAAATTTGAAGGAAATTTGCCCGAGCTGATTTTGGCCGCGCAGAGCTCAAATTTAGCTCAAATTTCAAACTACGAAACGCAAAAAGCGCAGCTGCAAAAAGATGCCGTAAAGAGTGCATATATGCCAAGCCTCAGGGTTGAGGGCGGATACAGCTTTTTAAGCGGCGACATAAATGTCCTGCGCCCGCAAAGAGCCACCACGGCAAGGGCGATTTTGGAGCTTGCAGTTTATGACGGCGGCAAAAGAGAAGCCCTGCTAAGCTCGCTTTCGCATCTTAGTGCGGCTGAAATTTTAAAAAACGAGGAGTATCAAAATCTGCTTGCGTTTAACATGGCTAAGCTTTATTTTAGCTTTTTATCGCTGAGCGAGCTTGCGCTGGCAAAAGAGGGCGAGATAAACTACCTAAAAAACGCGCTAAATAGACTGGAAAAGTACTACCGCGCGGGGCTTAGCGACGAGAGCGAATATGAAGCGATAAACGCCAGATACGCCATGGCGCTAGCCGAACGCCTCGAGATCTCGCAAAATCAAAACGAGATAAAAAATCAAATTTACGCGCTAACGGGCAGAGGTATCGAGCCTGTGGCGGGCTCTAGGATCGCGCTTGCTGACGATAACTTTGCGCCGCAAAAAAGCGAAAAGCCCGAGCTCGAGGCGCTTAGGCTAAATTTCGCCGCGGCTTTGGAGGACGAAAAAATAACCGCGTCCGAGACGAACCCGCAAATTTTTATAAAAAATACCTACACCTTTATGCGCACGCATTACGATAGAAACTTGCTGCCCGCGCAGTATAGAAGCGTTCTGGAGCCCTATTTTGACGACTTTTTTAAGCCAAATTTAAACACCAACGAGCTGATTTTAGGCTTTAGCTGGAAGGCGTTTGATTTTG
>CAUQOI010000035.1:0-18157 GCA_963519525.1 uncultured Campylobacter sp. | reverse complement strand
GCGCAAGCCGCTTTCCGCTTAAATTTAGCGACGAAAACGTAAGGGCGCTGGCGTCGTCGCTGCTCGGGCAAAGCTACGGCTGGGGCGGGTTTGGCGGCAAGCGCGACTGCTCGCTGTTTTTGCAGGATTTCCTCGGTAGCTTTGGCGTGTGGCTACCGCGAAACTCAAAGGCGCAAGGTCAAATCGGCAAGGTCGTAAACCTAGCAAATTTAAGCGCGGAAGAAAAACTAAATGTCATCAAAACGCAAGCCGTGCCGTATAGAACGCTATTTCACATGAACGGGCACATCATGCTCTACGCGGGCCTACGCGGAAACGAACCGCTCGCAGTGCACGACGTCTGGGGTATCCGCACGAAAGATAACGGCAGAGCCATGATCGGCGGAGTGGCGATCACGACGCTAAAAATCGGCTCGGACATCCCTGAAATCGATCCAAAACGTTTGCTAGTCTCGCGGATAAATTCGATGAATACCTTTGAAGTGGCTAGCGGCGAGGAGGCTGTGCGTGCGAGAAAATCGGCGATCGAAAAAGCTTACGGCGTGAAAATAGTCGGCAACGAGGTGATTTTTACGGACGGCAGCAAGGTTATATTTGACGACGGCGGGGTAAAGGACACGGCGCATCTACTAAATCTCGCGGACGTCGAGGATACTTTTGCGCAGCCTTATCCGCTCTTTAAGCCTTTAGCGCTGCCTAGCAATGACGCGGGCAGATACCGAAACTACGAGCTTTTAGATAAAATTTACGGCGCGAGCGAGGCGGAAGTAAGGGCAAATTTAACCGATGTCGTTTGGCTAAAAAATCATGGCGGCAAGACGTTTAAATTTAACTCCAAAAACGGCGCAGCAGCTGCTTTGCAAGCCGTCTCAAACGAGCTTGACGCGCTAGCCCTGCAAAAACCCGAACTGCTAAAATTTCTCGATAACCCGTCTGGCACGTTTAACTGGCGCGTGATCGAGGGTACAAAGCGCAAGAGCGCGCACTCCTACGGCATCGCGATCGACATAAATACCGACAAGAGTGACTACTGGCGCTGGAGCAAGGACGGCCGTTACCGCAATCAAATCCCCGAAGAGATCGTACGAGTCTTTGAAAAGCACGGCTTCATCTGGGGCGGGCGCTGGGTTAGCTTTGATACGATGCACTTTGAGTATAGGCCTGAGTTTGGGCATTTGAGGTAAATTTGACGGCTGTTATGACGATAAATTTGAGTGAAAATAGTTCAAATTTATCGTTATGTTTTGGCTGGCGACAGGATGTCGCCGCTTTGCCCTCTGTTAAAATTTGAGCTCTAATCAAGGCGACAGGCGGCTTGTAAATTTTAAATTTAATGTTGGCCGCACGGTAATCCGCGTACCGATTTTTTAGTTTAAGCAAATTTGACGAATTTGAGTTTTTTTAAATTTCAAGCGGCAAATTTTTCAAAGTCGCGCTAGAAATTTGATACGCACAAATTTATAACAACTCTTGCGCCGCTAGCTAGCAGCATAAACCAAATTTTACTAACAAACTAAAGATGTTAAATTTTCCCACCTTATGTTACCGCGATCTCGATGCTTTTACTTATAAACGCCTCTTGCAGCTTGCTTTCAAACATTCGCTTGATCTCGCTTCCAAGTACGCAGTTGCCATCTCGCTCGAGGCGGCAGATCACGTTGCCTTCTTCGCCTGCGCTTAGGCAGACGCAGTTAAAATAACTCTTATCCGAAGCATTGTCCGAGACAAGGTAAACAAGCCCTCCATCAGGGATAAAATTTCCCTCCTCCAGCCCGAGCGGCGTGGACATTATCTTTATCGCCGCTCCAGCGTAAAATTTCGCACTGTCCTTTATATCTTTAATGTTTATCCACTTGGTCATTTTGCGCTTCTTTTTCTAAATTTAGCTCCGCAAGTGCGCTCTCGCCGACGATGCGAACGCCTAGCTTTTTTAGCACCGCTGCGGTTAGCCCGTCGCCGCTAACGAGCCGCCCGGTAAAGCTTCCGTCGTAGATCTCACCGCTTCCGCAGCTTGGGCTTCGCTCTTTTAAAATAGCGATTTTACAACCGTTTTCGCGGGCTATATCGGCGCAAATTTGTGCGCCAAAAAGAAACTCTCGCGTAACGTCGCGGCCGCTAAATTTAGTTAGCACCCGTCCGTTTGAACAAATTTCGGCAGGTTCGCGCGGAGTCGGCAGTCCGCCCAGATACTCCGGGCAAACGGCGATGAGCTCGTAAATTTGTCTGAGTTTGGCAAGCTCGCCCGCGCAAATCGCGTCTGCGTTATTGCCGCCGTTATACTTGCAGTTTTCGCCGAGCAGGCAGGAGCTGATTAAAATTTTGGGTTTATTTTTCATCGTTAGTTCCAAATTTAATAGTCCGGCAAGCGTTATTTCCTCAAAATTTACTAACGCTTCGGACGGCAAATTTAAATAAATTCGTCAAATTTGCCGTCAAATTTAGCCGAATTTGAGCCGACCCGCACAAATGCAAAGCCGGCCCAAAACGTCAATCTTAGCTTAAAGCCCGGCCTCTTTTTTGATCTTATCTATATACATTTGCCTTAGCATAGGCACGTATTTGCCGACTTTGCCGCCGTTTATCGGCTTGCCGTCGGCCTTGACGACGGGCAGTAGCGGTAGCGTCGCAGCCGAGATAAACACCTCGTCGGCTTCGTAAACGTCCTGCATCGTAAACGGTCGCTGCCTGATCTCCAGCCCCGCCTTCTGGGCAAAACCAAGGATCACTTTGCGGCGGATGCCCGGCAAAATCTCGTTTGAGAGCGGTTTGGTTATCAGGACGTTATCTTTTATGATAAACGCAGACGAGCTAGTCGCCTCGGTCACAAAACCATTTTCGACCATAAAACCCTCGTATGCGCCGGCTTTTACGGCTTGTTCTTTGGCGTAGCATTGCGCCAAAAGCGAGATGGACTTGATGTCGCGGCGCTTCCAGCGGATATCCTCGACGCTAACGACCTCGATGCCGGTCGCGGCGTCAGGGTTTGCGACGATATCTTTTTCGTAGCAAAACACGAAACAAGTCGGCTTTAAGCCTTTTATAAATTTAAAATCCCTATCGGCGACGCCGCGGGTGATCTGCATATAAATGCCGCCTTCTTTTAGGTTGTTTCGCCAGACTACTTCCTCTAAAACGCCCCCAAAATCGCTCTTTGAAAGCGGCAAGCTTAGCTCGATCGCAGCCAAACTCCTCTCAAATCTCTCCCAAAAATCCTCTCTATCCACGAGCCGCCCGTTTAGAACCGGCACCACCTCGTAGATACCGTCGCCAAAGATAAATCCGCGGTCAAATGCGCTAACTTTAGCCGCTGCTGCATCTATAAATTCGCCGTTTAGATATACTATTCCGTTCATTTTTTCTCCTTAAAATTTAAGTAATTTTAGCTCAAATACTCTTAAAAAAGCGTTGCTTTAAGGCCAAATTTTAGCTTGGATTACGAAGTTTTTGCTATAATTGAGGCTAAATTTAAGGATAATCATAAATATGAAAAATAACGCGTTTAAAAATTTAATCCTAGAAAATATCTTTGTTATCTCGAAGCAACCCGTGCTGTTTCGCGATCTGCTCGAGGCAAACTGCCTTTTTAACGAAGGCATGTTAGTAGATCCGGCCAAGCTAAATTTTAAATTTCGCTACGCAAGAACTTACCTTGTTTACGGGCTTTTGTGCTTCGTCGTGTTTTTTATTTTACTGCTTTTGACGCACCACCTTTTTACTAAACTCGATTTTCACCTCTCGATCGTTAGCGCGGTGGCGGGCACATCGGCTGTTTTTATCGGGTTTGATATGTTTAAAATTTGGGCGAGAAAAGCCGTGAGCAAAGAGCTTATAAAAAAGGCCTGGAGCGTACATTTTCCGTATTTTAGCTATGAAAAATATTCCACAAAAGTCGAGATGATCTATAACGAAGCGGTAAAAAACGAGATCCCGCGCAAAGACTTGGAGCAGTACGTCTTAGAGCGTCTAGTCGCGCAGTCTGAGGCCGGGATTTAGTTATTGCAAAATAAGCGGGTCTAAAATTTGATTTTTGTATTTCATTCTCTCGAGTTTCAAGCGAAGCTCTCTGTTTTCTTCGAGCAAGACGTCGCGTTTGCCGCTTAGATCGCCGATTTCGCGACTGATGTAATAAATTTGATTCGTGATGTAAATTTTAGGTAAAAACAAAGCAAGCGCGATAAAAAGCCCGAGATACGCTGTCGCTAGCGTTTTGTAGTCTAAATTTCGTTCCTTTTTTTGTTCGCCGCCGCTAAACTCTAAAACCTCGTTTTTATCTTGCATTTTTACCTCTTGAAATTTTAAAAATCCTCATTTTTGCGCAGCTTGAGCGCGGATTTATCTTGATCTCGGCAGCGCTTGGCGTTACCGCTTTTTTGCTAACGATTTTACCCAGCGCGTTATTCCCTCCGCACGTGCACCTAAGGGCCTGCGGCGGACAAATGCAGCTTTGCGCCCACTGTCTAAATTTATTTTTCACGATGCGATCTTCTAGCGAGTGAAAGCTGATTATCGCCACGACGCACTCGTCGATCTGCGAATCCTCGATGCTTTGTAGCAAATTTTGCAGCTCGCCAAGCTCGTTGTTTACCTCTATCCTTATCGCCTGAAAAGCTAACGTCGCCGCGCTAACGCTACGTCCGTTTATGCCCTTTAGTCCGATTATTTGCGCGAGGCGTTCGGCGCTTTTTATCTCGCCGTTTTGCCTGGCTTCTACTATTTTAGCGGCAAATTTGGCGGGATTTGGTAGCTCGCCATAGTCAGTAAAGATACGCTCCAACTCTCTCGCGCTATAAGAATTTACGACGTCGTAAGCTGAAAATTTAGCCTGCGCGTCCATCCGCATATCTAAATTTTCGCTTTTTAAGCCAAATCCTCGCTCGTTTTTATCCAGCTGCAACGACGAAACGCCGATATCGGCTAGGATACCGCGAATTTGACCTTGCCCTACTTTGCCCAAAATTTCTGAAAATTTACTCTTAAAAATTTGCGCTCTTTGACTGAATTTTTTTAGTCTTTCAGAGCTAAATTTGATCGCTTCTTCATCTTGATCGCAGGCTATCAAATTTACGTTTTGATTTTGCTCTAAAATCGCGCCGGAATGCCCGCCGTATCCGAGCGTACAATCGATAATTGCGCCGCTTTTTATATCCGCAAAAGCTCGCAAAACTTCATCAAGTAGCACGGGAACGTGTGGGGAGTTCAAATTTAGCCTTTATTTTTTGTGTATAATAACAAAAAAAGTTTATAAAAGGTTAAAATGGACTTAAAATACTGTGCAAGCGAGATCAGCAACATCGCTCTTTCAATGTTTAGAAAAAACTTTTTCGGCGTCTTTCACGGCTCTATTTCGGCTAGAATTCAGCACGACTCTTTTTTGATAAATAAAAGAACGACGATTTTCGATAATCTCAAAGAAGAAGATCTCATAATGCTAAACTCAAAAAGAGATTACCGCTGGAATGATGCGAGCATAGACGCGGACATCCACCTAAATATATACAAAAATATAAACGAAGCCAAATATATCTGCTATGCCATGCCGCCATACCTAACGGCTTATACTTTGGGGCATTCTTTTATACGACCGAGGGATTATTTCGGCTATATCAAACATCATGAGATCCCGATTTATGATCCAAAACAGTTTGATGACTGGTATGAGCGTGCGGATACGGAAATTTATCGTTATATGTTAGAGAATAAAACTAACATAATGGTCATCAAAGGATACGGCGTATACGTGCATAGCAGGACCCCGTATCAGCTGGCAAAAGACGTCGCGATCCTTGAAAATACGTGCAAACTGCTAAGCGTAGCTCGCCTTTACGAGTCGGAGCGCAACTAACGTTTTTAAAAATGTTAGTAAATTTTTTGAAATTTTATCGATAAAAAGCACGTTTTTAAGGTGATATTTACGAAATTTCAGTAAAATAATGCATAAAATTTTTATAAATTTGAAGGAACTAGATGATAACTTGGATGCAAAAGCATAGAAAATACCTCGTCGTGACGATCTGGGTGAGCACGATAGCCTTCGTCGGAGCGGGCTTCGTCGGATGGGGAGCATACGATCTAAACGCGAGCAGAGCTAGCTCGGTAGCTAAGGTCGGACATAGAAATATAAGTATCCAAGAGTTTCAAAACAGATACGGTCAGCTCCACGCATACTATAGCCAACTTTTTGACGGACAGCTAAGCGATGAAAAGGCAAGCGAGCTAGGCATAGAAAATTTAGCATTAGAAGCGTTAGTAAACGACGCTATGCTTTTAAATTTTGCCGATGACTTAGGACTCGGCGTAAATGATGAAGATATAGTAAAATACATCATCGCCGATCAAAACTTCCACTCAAACGGCAAATTTGACAAAGAGCTTTATAAAAATACCCTAAAAAGAGCTAGAATCACCGAAAGCGAATATGAAGAAGGCTTAAAAAACGTGATACTTTTAGACAAACTAAGACACGCTTTAAATTTGCCTGCAAATGCCCAAGATATAGATATGCTAACGGCTAGCTTTTTGATGCAGGATAAAATCTCGATGCAAGTCGTAGAGGCTGGCTCGGACGAAATAAAAATAGATGAAGATGCGCTAAAAAAACTCTGGGAAGAGCATAAGAACGAATATAAAACTATGACCGAGTTTAAGCTTGATACCAAATTTATCCCGGCTATATCAAGCGATGCAAATACTAACGAACTAACAGAATTTTACAACGAAAACAAAAATGAGTACAAAGGTAGCGACGACAAGATAAAAGATTTTGAGGCCGTGAAGGATGAAGTCCTAAAAGACTACAACCTAAAGCAGACTAAAAAAGTCGCTCTTGAAGAGTACCTAAAGATCAAAAAAGACGAGAAGCAAGCAGACGTCTCGATATCTACATTTGAAGATAATGCAAGCTTGCCGATGGATGAGCTAAAGCTAGCCAAAAAAGGCGACACACTAAAACCGTTTGAATACGAAGACGGCTACATGATAGTAAAGGTAAAAGAGATCGTAGCGCCGAGAGTAATGAGTTTTGACGAGGCGAAGGATCAAATTTTAGAACTTTACAAAGAACAAAAAACCAAAGAAATCGTAGAAGCAAAGGCAAAAGAGTTACTTGAAAAAGGATTTCAAGGTACCGATATAGGGTTTGTTAGTAGAGATACCGTGAAGGCTGAAGGCGGACTAAGCGAGGGCGAGTTTAATATCTTCGTCAATCGCCTTTTTGAAAAAGGCGGCAAAAAGGGCTATGTATCGCTTGGCGATAAGGCAGTAGTTTACGAGATAACGGAACAAAAACTAACAAACAGCGAAAAAGAGAAAGAATATAAAGAGATAATAACTCAAAACGTAGGTTTCTTAAAAAATAACGAGCTTATTAGGGATTTGAGCGGTGCGCTTTCAAAGCGTTATAAAGTAGAATATTACGTTAGTAAAAAGTAAAATATTTTAAAAAGGTATTGAATTGGGTACTAAAATTTTAGGCATCGACGTAGGTTCCGTTCAAATTTGCGCAGTCATAGGACAGCACGATGAGACAGGGCTTAAAATAATCGGAATAGGAACCGCAAAAACTCAGGGTATAAAAAAAGGCGTCATAACAAACATCGAACTAGCTTCAAAATCAATAAAAAGCGCTTTAATAGACGCTCAAAGAATAGCCGGCACTCGCTACGAAAAAGTAGTGGTGTCGATCTCGGGAGCTTACACTAAAAGCGTCGAAAGCAACGGCGTAGTAAACGTACCGACATATGAAATAGGTATAAAAGAGATCCATCGCTCAATGTCTGAATCCGAGCGAAGGGCGCAAATCCACAGCGATTACGAGAAGCTACATATACTTCCTTATAATTTCAAAGTAGACGACCAAGAGCACATAGAAGATCCTTTAGGTATGAACGGAAGCAGGCTCGAGGTACAAACTCATATCATAATGGCGCAAAAATCATCTCTGAGCAACCTCAGAAAAGCGTTAAATTTAGCTGGAGTCGAGCCTGATAATATCGTGCTTTCCAGCTACGCTTCGGCTATCGCGACGCTAAATCAAGACGAAAAGGATTTGGGCGTAGCATTTATAGACATGGGCGGCGCCACGTGCAATATGCTTGTTCATTCCGGAAATTCGATAAGATATAACGAATTTTTAGGTATCGGCTCGGCAAATATAACAAACGACCTTTCTGCTGCACTTCATACGCCTATTTTAAAGGCTGAGGAGATAAAGCTAAGCTACGGCTCTCTTATAAATAAAGCAAATGAACTAGTCGAAATCCCTCCGATAAACGACGACGGAAAGACGCAGGAAGTATCTCTTGACGTCATCTCAAACGTAATTTATGCAAGGGCCGAAGAGACCCTCATGATACTAGCTAAGATGCTCGAAGATAGCGGATACAAAGCTTCGATAGCGGCGGGCGTAGTGCTCACGGGAGGCATGACTAAGCTTGAAGGCATCAGGGAGCTTGCTTCGGTGATATTTGACAATATGCCGGTTCGCATCGCAAGACCAAAAGAGATGGAAGGGCTTTACGAAATTTTACGAGATCCGGCAAATTCTTGCGCGATCGGACTTTGTATGTACGGCGCCGGCTACTTTACGCCTTACGAGATCGACTCTGAAAAGAAAATGCGCTTTAAAGACGAAGCTATCTTAAGAAATAAAAATTTAAAAAATATAGTAGACGATTCGAAATCCAAAAACAAAGACGATAGCAAAAAGCCCGACGAAAATGGAGAGAAAATTTTCAACGGAACGGTTTTGGATGACAACTATATAGACGATTTAAGAATTGACGACGAAAGAACTTTACAAGACGAATTAAACGAAGATGAGAGCAAAAAAGAGAAAAAACCAAACGTATTTTCTCAAATTTGGAACAAGCTAACACAACTATTTTAAAAGGAGACTGAGTTAAGATGGGTAACTTTATGGTAGAAGAGAAAAAACCTTCATACGGCGCTAAGATAAAAGTAGTGGGCGTAGGCGGCGGCGGCGGCAATATGATCAATCATATCATCAGAGAAAGAGGCGGCGAGATGGATATCGAGCTAATAGTCGCCAACACTGACGTAAAGGCGCTAGATAGCTCTTTAGCATTTACTAAGCTTCAGCTCGGAGAGAAGATCACAAAAGGTCTTGGCGCAGGTATGAATCCAGACATAGGAAGCAAGGCTGCCCAGGAAAGCTACGAGGAGATCAAAACCGCTCTTGAGTATTCAGATATCGTATTTGTGGCTTCTGGTCTAGGCGGCGGTACTGGTACGGGCGCAGCTCCTATCGTAGCGCAAGCCGCAAAAGAGATAGGCGCTCTAACGATAGCAGTCGTAACTATGCCGTTTGATTTCGAAGGCAAAAAGCGCTACAACCTAGCTCTAAAAGGCCTTGACGAGCTCAAAAAAGAGTCTGACTCTATAGTCGTAATACCAAACCAAAGACTAAAAGCGCTTATAGACAAAAAAGCAGGCATCAAAGAAAGTTTTAAAATAGTTGATAATGTTTTAGCTCGTGCCGTTAGCGGCATGTGTACCATCGTACTTGACTCAGGAAATAGCGATATAAACTCCGACTTTGCGGACGTCAAAAAGGTAATGGAGCACCGCGGTATGGCGCTACTTGGCATAGGCGAATCAGAGGGTGAAGGCGCAGCGCAAGAAGCCATCAAAAATGCCATCCAGTCTCCGCTACTAAGCGACATCACTATAAACGGCGCAGTGGGCGTTCTAGTTCACTTTAAGTACCACCCGGATTCTCCTTTTAGCGACATCGAAGAGGCAATGTGCTTGATACAAAATTCAGTCGACGACGATGCCGATATCATATGGGGCACAACAAGCGACGAAAGCTTTGAGAACAACAGAGTTCAGGTTACCATCATCGCAACCGGCTTTCAAGGCAGAGAGGATGAAAATCCTACTGTAGCTACTCCCGCTCCTGCTACGATAAATTCTAAAAACTCATTTTTAGACCAAAGAATAAGCAGACTAAAAGTCAGCGGCGGATACAACAGCGAAGAAGCATCGATAGTTCTTGAAACACCATCTTATATCAGAAACCAAATGGATTAATTAAAAGGATTGGGCTTCCAATCCTTTTTAAATTTAACTGTATTGGTTTTTTAATATCTACAAGATTGTAGAAATTTACTAAGATTGCTACTAAATTTTTATAACAATCAAAATTTAAATAGACTCAAGCTAAATTTATATCAAAAAAACATTACTTCAAAGTTCAATATTGCACTTAACTATAAAACCGCTTGATATCGATAGGCTGTAAAGGCAATAAATTTCAGAGAGTACTTAGTAAGATTTTTATACTCAAATTGAATAGTGCTGGTATAGCATAGTCTTTCGGCGCACCCTATGTGCTGCATCTGGCGAAGCTCCATCCGACCTGGCGGCTTGAGAGCGGAAGGCAAGATATAAGCTAGGCGGAGTTTTGGACGATGCGGACGGCGATGCGCAAAATCCCCTATTTCATCTCATCACGTTTGATCCGCTGCCCCGCGACTTGCCCGTGCGCTCGCTGCCCCGCCTAATCCTCGCCGCGCATGTTAGAGAGATAAACGAGGGCGAGGTGGTTTTTTACGAGCACGACGCACAAGGTATGCCGTGACGTATCGGCGAGCGGACGCAAGTCGAATACGTGCAGGACGAGCCGATAATGGAGTGCGAGGTAATGCTGGCGCCTATGCCATCGTGCTGGGGGCTCAGGACTGGGGGATGTCAAACAGCAGGCAAAACCTCGCGCGCATCGGCGGCGAGCCTTCGTGGATACTGAGCGCGCAGGTGCCGACGTGTCCGATATGCGGCGAAAAGATGGAGTTTTTGATGCAGCTTGACAGCGAGCTTCCAAGCTGCGAGCAAGGCGGCGAGGCGATGTTTAGCAGCGGCGGGATTTTGTACCTGTTTTGGTGCGAGCGGACGCGGGTGAGCGGGTTTTTCATGCAGTGCACGTGAGTAAAATTTAAGAAAAATACGTAGTGAAAATTTGATAAATGTGTTACCTTTGCAAAAACGACAAATGAGATATTTAACTGGTAAATTTCTAGCGAGCTCGCTTGCCGGTAGGGTTAAATTTACCGAGCCGGTCTTGCTTTAGTTAAATTAAATATACTCTTTCGTGCGCTTTAGGTCGGTGATTAGCAGAGGATTGTCCTTGCGCATTATATCTATGAGCCGCTCTACGCGCTGCGTAGTCGGGTCCTCGCGTAGCCAGTCTAGCTCGCGCTGCGTGATACCGACCATCTGGAGGAGCTCGACTCTGCCGTTTGGCGTATCTATGCCGCCAAGTACCGTATCCGGCGCGAAGGCGACGCCTACGAGTTTCGTGTCCGTATTAAGGCGCAGGGGAGAATTGGTCGGTATGAAGTGATAAGCCTCAAACCATTTTCTATTTTTATGGACGTATTTGGCGAGATTTTGCATGAGGGATATCGCCAAAAAAGGCTCGTTTGGGACTACCTTGCTGCCAAAGGACTCTGAGCTGGGATCGTCCGCAAACGGCGCAGTACGCATACTAAACTCAAAGCCCCATCCGCTAAATTCTTCCTGCGCGCTTTGTGGATCGTAGTAAGGCTCTCTCATGCCAAAGCTTATGAGATGACGGTGCGGCTTGCCCTCGACGAAATCAAATATACTAACGCCTTCTACATAATCCTCACCGCCCAGGCTTGCATGTAGCTGCGACGAGTAGTGGCGCTCGTTTGCGGGATCGTAGATTTTTTCTAGCGCGCTCTCTATCGCGTCCCAGCCGGGCGCATCGTCCTCGCTAAATTTAGCCTCGTACTCTTGCGTCGTCATTTTTGTGCCTTTTAGCTGGTTGCGTTAAATGCGGGTACTATATATAAAATTTGCAAATTTAAGGGAATGGGGATAAATTTAAAAAGCTAAAATTTACGCCCACAAGATTTAGGCGTAAATTTCATCCACGATAGTATCTACGAAATCGTGCGGGTCAAATTTGACTAGATCGTTCATCGTCTCGCCGGTGCCGATGTAGAGTATCGGCAGCTCCAGTTCGCGCGCGACGCCGAAAAGCGCTCCGCCCTTTGGCGTACCGTCAAGCTTGGTAATGATGACGCCGTCAAGGCTCACGATGTCGTTAAAGGCCTTTGCCTGTGCTAGACCGGCGTTGCCCTGAGTGCCGTCGAGGATGAGGATCTTGCGGTGCGGCGCGCCCGCGTAAGCTCTGTCTGCGATGCGGACGATCTTGCTTAGCTCGTTAGCTAAATTCGTTTGATTTTGCAGGCGGCCTGCGGTGTCGAGGATTACGTTGTCGAGATTTTTAGCCACAGCCGAGCTGATCGTGTCAAAGGCGACTGCGGACGGATCGTGACCCTGCTGTGTAGCGACGATAGGCACGTCCGCTCGCTGCGCCCACTGACGTAGCTGCTCGATAGCTCCTGCTCTAAACGTATCGCAAGCGCCCAAAATAACGTTTTTGCCTTCATTTTTGTATAAATTCGCAAGCTTTGCGATCGTGGTCGTCTTGCCTGCTCCGTTTACGCCCAAAATAAGCTCCACGAAAGGCCTTCCGCTTTTTGCTTCGCGCTCGTTTTCGTATATGAAGTAGGTATTTAAAAGCCGCTTTAAGTCGTCTTTTTTAACCTCGTTTTGCGGCGGCAGGTAGTAGAGGACCTCCTCGACGATCTCGTAGGCGATGTCGGCTTCGAGCAAGATCTCTTCTAAAATTTCCTTTGAGATTTTTTTGTCGGCTGGTTTTGACGAGCGGATCGCTGCTAGCGTCTTATCAAGCCCTTTTTTTAAAAAGCCAAACATTAGTTTATTACCTTATTTATATCGCTTTCTAGCATCTCTTCCGGCACGAGTCCGACGTAGTGCGTGGCGTATTCGCCGTTTGGCTTATAAAGCACCATGTATGGGATGCCTACGACGCCGCCTAGAGCTTTTGCGAAGAGGAAGTTATTTTCACCGTAGCTAACGCCGAAATTTACTTTAAATTTCTTCATAAAAGCGTCTATTTCGTCTTTTGACTTATCTTCCATTAGTACGCTTACGATTTTTAGCTTGCCTTTAAATTTATCGCTTAGGTTGTTTAGGTGCGGGATCTCCGCCTTGCACGGCGGGCACCAAGTGGCAAAAAAGTTAAACAAAATCGCCTCGTCGTTACCCTCGACTTTAAAGCCTTTGTCAAATTTTTGCAGCGTCATCTTGCTCTCGTCCATTAGCGTTAGCTCAAACGGCGCTTCCAGGCTTGCGCTTTGGTTTTGGCTCGGAGTGGAAGTAGTCGGCGCGGCGTCGCTCGTCTTGGTCTGATTTGCGTCGGTTTTGTTTTCATCGCCGCAACCGCTCAAAAGTAGCGCCAAAAATGGTATAATTAAAAGGTTTATTTTCATTTAATAATTCCTGTCTAAGATTGGTTTTAGGCTTGAATTATACATAAAATTTATGAAACGAGCGTTAAATTTGATAAAAGAAGAGTTTAGGCGCGACGCGAAACGGATTTTGAAAAAAGAGGTTCAAATTTCGGCGCGAGCGAAACACTACAAGATGTTTAAGCCGCTTTTAAATTTGCTAACCGAGCTTAAAGCGAAACGGATTTTGATATTTAATCCGCTTTCTTATGAGCCAAATTGCTACATTTTGAGGCGCGAGCTAGCCAAAAGGTATGAAATTTTCGTTCCGTTTATGCTTGGTATTAGTTTAGAAATGGTAAAATCCAGGCTACCGCTTGTATCTCGGACGAAATTTGGCGTAAAAGAGCCGCTAAGTACCAAGATATTTAAAAAGCGTATAGACGTAGCTATAGTTCCGACTCTCGGGGTGGACGGAAATATGGCGCGCATAGGGCATGGTAAAGGTTTTTACGATAGATTTTTTGCAAATTTGCCTTACCGACCTACCTTGATATTCGTTGAAATTTTAGACAATTTTACAAATGAAATCATATCCGAAGATCACGATGTTACTTGTGATTTTTACCTGACCCCGAGTAAAATTTACGCAAAAAGAGGAATCTATGATAGAGATTTTAATCGGCTTAGGAACAGGTGCGGTGGGCGCTGGCGCAGGCTATCTCATCGCTAAAAAAATCAACGACGCGAACTACAATATATTTTTAGAGCAGGCTAAAGCGAAAGCTAAAGCAATAGAATTTGAGGCCGAGCGCACGCTAAAAGACGCTAAAATCCAAGTCCAAGAGGCTGAATTTGAAGCCAAGAAAAAATACGACGACAAAACCGTAAAACTACAAAAAGAGTACACGCAAAAATTCGAAGAGATCGGTAAAAAAGAGCAAACTCTGCTAAACGAGCAAGAAATTTTAAACGAAAGCAGGGCTGAGCTAGAAAAATCTCGAAGCGAAGCAAAAAGCGTCTATGAAGAGGGGCTTGGGCTAAAAGCAAGCTATCAAGCCAAACTGCAAGAGGCGCTAAAGGTACTCGAGCACGCCGCCGGCCTAACGCAAGAAGAGGCGCGCGAAGAGGTGCTAAAAAAGGTAGAGGAAAAAAGCCGCGCCGAGATCGCTCATATCGTGCGAAAACACGAAGAGGAGGCCAAACGCGAGGCTAAAAAGCGCGTGAACTACATCCTGGCGCAGGCTACGTCGCGATTTGCGGGGGAGTTTGCCGCCGAGCGCCTGATAAACGTCGTGGATATCAAAAACGATGAGCTAAAAGGCCGCATAATCGGCAAAGAGGGACGCAATATCAAGACCTTGGAAATGGTGTTGGGCGTAGATATCATCATCGACGATATGCCTCACGCTATCACGTTAAGCAGCTTTAACCTATACCGAAGAGCCATCGCTACGCGCGTGATAGAGCTTTTAGTGCAAGACGGCCGCATACAGCCTGCAAGGATAGAGGATCTGCACAAAAAAGTATGCGAAGAATTTGAAGCCTCGATCCTAGAGGAAGGCGAAAATATCGTCATTGACCTAGGTCTTAGCAAAATCCATCCCGAGATAATGAAACTAATCGGCAAACTAAAATTTAGAGCCAGCTACGGACAAAACGCCCTAGCGCACAGCCTCGAGGTAGCCCATCTTGCAGGCATCATCGCGGCTGAAACGGGCGGGGATGAAAAGCTAGCCAAAAGAGCGGGCTTGCTGCACGATATCGGCAAGGCCTTGACGCATGAATTTGAGGGCAGCCACGTCGATCTGGGCGCTGAAATTTGCAAACGCTACAAAGAACATCCTGTCGTCATAAACGCCATCTACGCCCACCACGGACACGAGGAGGCTACTAGCGTAGAAAGCGCCGCTGTTTGCGCTGCGGACGCTCTAAGCGCGGCTCGCCCGGGAGCGCGCAGAGAGGTGCTTGAAAGCTTCCTAAAACGCGTCGAAGAGATAGAAAACATCGCAAAAAGCAAAGAGGGTATCAAGCAAGCATACGCGATAAACGCCGGTCGCGAGATCCGCGTCATCGCAAACGCCAAGCTCATAAACGACGACGAAGCAGTGCTCGTAGCCAAAGAGATCGCCGCAGAGATCGAGAGTAAGGTGCAGTATCCAGGCGAGATCAAAGTAAACGTGATCCGCGAAACCAGAGCTATAGAAATGGCGAAATAGGTCAAATTTAGGTAGAAAATGAGAAAAATTTTACTAGCGATTTTTTGCGTTTTAGCGCTCGGCGCCAACGACGAACTCGTGCTAAACGCGTCAAATTCTTTTACGACGACGATGCGTAAAAACGCAGACGCGCCGGTTAAGGCATTGCTTCAAAATGCAAAAGCGGTCGTCATTTTTCCTAGCATTACTAAAGTCGGCTTCGTGCTGGGCGGTATGCACGGCAAAGGCGTGATGCTCGTGGGAAACCCGTACGCGCCCAGCGAAATGATGGTCGTGGATATCAGCGGCGGCAGTATCGGACTGCAGGTGGGTTACGAAAATAGCTCGCTCGTGCTTTTTATCCTAAAAGATAGCCTCGTAGCCGACATAAAAGACGCCAAAATCACGATAAACGCCGACGCATCGTTTGCATTTGCCGATACGGGCAAATTTTACGGTAGAGTGAGCGATTTTAGCTTCACCAGCGACATTTATGCATATACGGACAACGACGGGTTTTTCGCGGGGGCGAGCTTTGGCGGAGCGGTGCTGGCTAAAACTAGCGACGCGCCTCTAAGGATGGATAGCTACGGATACAACGCGCTAATGGGCGCCATCTCAAAATACTAAAGGCCGAATTTGCAAGAGATGCTAACCTCGCTATCGACCTACGGGTACGTGATAGTGTTTTTATATTCGCTTGGAGGCGGTATGGTTGCTATCATCGCGGCCGGCGTGCTGGCTCATCTGGGCAAGATGGACATAACCGTGAGTATCGTGCTGGCAGCCGCAGCCAACGCTATCGGCGATACTTTGCTTTTTTACGTCAGCAGGTATAACCGCGCGGCCGTGATGCCGTATCTGGCTAGGCATAAACGCAAGCTTGCCTTCTCTCAAATTTTATTTAAGCAGCACGGAAATAAAATAATATTTTTCAAAAAATTTATCTACGGACTAAAGACTCTCATCCCGCTTGCTATCGGGCTTACGAAGTATTCGTTTGCTAAATTTAGCGTCATAAACGTTGTTAGCGCGGTAGCTTGGGCGATTTTGCTCGGGCTAGGTAGCTTTTGGGCGGGCGAGGCGTTTGACCGGGCGTGGGATTTTATGGGCGAAAACGGCTGGCTGATGCCGGTTGCGATGTTTTCGCTACTGACGCTCATCTGGGTATATCTACAACAAGCGACGAAAAAGAAAGGAAGGTCGGAATGAAAAAGTTACTCATTGTATTGGTGATTATAGCCGGCGTGGTTTTTGGCGGGCTAAAATTTAACGCAAATAAGGTAGAAGAAAAGTATAACGAGGCTTTGAATCTAATCAAAGCAAACGGTATGGAGGTCAAAAACAGCGTATTTGAGGGCGGTCTGCTAAAATCGCACGCAAACTACGACGTGGTTTTGTCTAAAAGCTACATAAACGAGCTCGTCTCTCTTGGCGAAGAGTACGGCGCGCCCGAGGATTTAGCTATAAAAATCGACATGAATATCTCGCATGGATTTGATAGCCTGCTAGGCAAATTTGAGCTTGCGGGCGATGCCGAGTTTTTAAACGATCCGTATAAAAATTTCATCAAAGAGATATTTGATACGACTAGACCTATCAAATTTCACGCGGACGGCGCTTCGGGCGGAGATAAAAAATTCGTCTTTGAGCTAGTCGGAGTGCAAAAAGAACAAGACGGCAATAAGCTAAATCTCGCCAAATCGTTTTTAAATTTTGACATAAACGGCGAAAAGAAAATAACCGGAGTCTCTTTCGTAAACGACTTTATCGACTTTGCTAGCAAAGAAGGCGTAGCTATAAAGATCAAAAATATCGACTACGACGTGAAGTATGAAACGCCGATCGAGCCTAATATGATCTCAAAAGCGCTCGTAAATAGCGCTTATAAATTTGAACTTGGCGGCATAGACGTGATTTCTGGTGCCGAGGCTCTGCAAATCGGAAAGATAACGAGCGACTCCAAGCTGACCGTGCTAAGCGATACTCTAACGCAGGACGATACGAGCACGATAGAGAAGATAAAATATGCAAAATATGAATTTAAAGACTTTTTGATCAAAACGAAATTTGCAAATTTAGATAAAGCCGCGTTGGAAGATATTATTAATGCCAAGGGAGAGCCTGAGGCTCAGCTTGCGGCGATAATGCAAGCGCTTGATAAATTTATAAAAAGAGCGCCGAAGCTTACCTTTGAAAATTTTAATTTTAAAAATGCGGCCGGCAAGAGTTATGCCTCAAATTTTGAGTTTTCTATCGACCCGGACGGGATAGATAGTCAAAATTTCCTTGATAATATCCCGACTGCTATAAATTTTAGCGGCAAAATCGAGCTTGATACGACGCCGGGAGAGTTTATATTCGGCAGCGGCGAGGAAAAAGAGGGGATAAATGCCATGCTCGTAAACGGCGGACTATTTAAAGAAAACGGCGGCAAATACGTAACTATTTTTAAATATAATAAAAGAACGCAAGATTTGATCTTTAACGAAAATTTATCTCTAAAATCTCTTTTTCAATAAAATTTAGCATGCTTAGACAAATTTTTATGTTTGTTTAAGCATGTTTTCTATATACTTCACTTTCCGCTTCACAGAAAGCGAGTTTTTTAAATTAACACTGTTAAACTAATTAGTCAATCTTTGAAATCTAAACAAG
>CAUQOI010000034.1:0-18157 GCA_963519525.1 uncultured Campylobacter sp. | reverse complement strand
GCCATTATCTGTTTACGAACAACCTATACGACGAGGAATTTATCAAAAAATACACGGTCGGATTTAATAAATTTAAAGACTACTTCCTAGGCACGCAAGATAAAGTCGTAAAAGATATCGAGTGGGCGAGCAAAATTTGCGGCGTACCTGCGGGCACGATAGCGCAGTTTGCGACGCGTCTAGCCAAAGAGCCTACGACCGTGCTGATCGGCCGTGCGCTACAAAGAGCCGACCACGGCGAGCAGCCTTTCTGGGCGCTAGTGGTGCTAAACGCGATGCTAGGACACGTGGGTAAAGAGGGGCTAGGATTTGAGTTTAGCCTAGGATACGACTCTGCGGGCGCTACGGACAAGATCGCTCCGGTGCTAAAAGGCCTAAGCACTCGCATCGACGAGAAATACGAAAACGTAGACGGCGCGCCGTGGAAAACGACTAAAAACATCACTATCCCGTCCTCTCGCAGCATCGAGGCGCTAGAGCATCCGGGTAAAGAGATCGACTACGACGGCACCAAGATCAAGCTACCGCACATGAGAGTGGCTTACATGGCCTCGGGCTCGATGTTTACGCGCCATCAGGACGTAAACAACATCGTAAAACAGTGGCGTAAATTTGACGCCGTTATCACCGCCGAGCCGTACTGGACTAGCACCGCAAAATTTAGCGACATCGTGCTGCCGGTAGCTATCGAGGTCGAGAGAAACGACATCAACCAAACCGGCGCTACGGGCGAATACATCGTGGCTTATAGGCCGGCGATAGAGCCGATGGGCGAGAGCAAGAGCGACTTTTGGATCTGCGAGCAAATTTGCAAACGCTGGGGCAGAGGCGAGGTATTTAGCGAGGGCAAGGATGAGCTAGGCTGGATGAAGGAATTTTACGCCGACGCGGCCGAGCAGGCGAAGGGGCTAAATTTGAGCATGCCTAGCTTTGATGAATTTTACGAAAAAGGCTACGTGAGGTTTGAAAAAGACAACACGGAAACCGAGCTATACACGCGCCTAGCGGCCTTCCGCGAAAATCCTGCCAAAAACCGCCTAGGCACTCCGTCTGGCAAGATAGAGATCTACTCGCCGACGATAGCGAAGATGAACTACGCAGACTGCCCGCCGATGCCTACGTGGATCGAGCCTAAAGAGTGGCTAGGCAATGCTAGCAAAAAGTACCCGCTACACGTCGTTAGCCCACACTCTCGCTACCGCTTGCACAGTCAGCTAAACAACTCTATAATTAGAAATTTCGCCGAAGTTAGCGGCAGAGAGCCGGTGCTAATAAATCCAAAAGACGCAAAAGAGCGCGGACTAGCTACGGGCGACGTTGCGCGCGTATTTAACGATAGAGGCGAAATTTTAACGGGCGTTTTAGTAACCGACGTAGTGCCGCCTAGCGTCATAGCTATCTGCGAGGGCGCGTGGTATGACCCTGAAAAATGGGGCGAAAAGAGCCTCTGCCAGCACGGCTGCGTAAACGTGCTAACATTTGACAAAGGCACGTCAAGTCTCGCGCAAAGTAACTCGGCTCACACCGTGCTTGCCCAAATCGAGAAATTTAAGGGGGAGATTAAACCTATAACGGCGTTTTCAAAACCTAAAATCTTACAATCTTTGTAGAATTTAACGCGTCGTCTCGCGAGTGCTTTTGAGAGAGATTTGAAATTTTAAGTCTGCGGCAGACTACCTTTGCTTCGCTTTGTTCGCAACTGCAAGCAGAGGTCTAGCCTTGACTTAAAATTTCTGCACAACTCTCAAAATCATCTCGCGATACTTCCGCTTGTCTTTTTACGCTCAAATTTGCAATCTGTTGAATTTGAGCGTAAATTTACTTCTTTCGTATCCGTCAAATTTGAACGTAAATTTTGCGCGGATTAAAAACTCTACTAAAATTGGCTCAAATTTAACCCAAAGGTCGCGCCGTACAAATCCCAAATTTGATCCGAAATTTTATCCGCAAACGTATCGTTTTAGAATGCATTTTGCTTCCTTTTTTCTACCCCGAGGAGGGCGAGTTTGAGAGTTTTCAGGAAGGATATAGGCTCGCTAGCCGCAAAACGGGCGAGGAGCTTGCGGACGATTACGCGCGGAAAGATGAAGCGCGCGAGGATCCCGAATATAAATATTTCAGCGTTTTCATCGAGGATCTGGGCGCGGATAAGGTAAAAACGCTCGTGTTTTTAAAGAAATTTTTTGACGATGGGAGCTTTGCGGCGACTAAAGAGAGGGTGCAAAATTTGCCGCTTTGCGTATTTAGCGGCATGGAGGAGCTGGCGTTGCCGCTGCAAGATAAACTTGCCTCGCTCGGAGTTAAATTTAACGCCCGCGAGATAACTTTTAGCGAATTTATCGCGCGTCAAGGCTAATTTATTTAAATTTTGCTATCATACGCCGCATTTTTTAAAAAGGATAAATATGAAAAAATCACTACTTTTCGTCGCGCTTTGCGCTTTTGCCGGACAGCTTGCGGCCGCTGAGATGCCTGCTGCTTGCGAGGAGTACAAAAAGGTTTCTTACGATTTCATCGATTCGATGGCAAAACAAGCGGAGGCTCAGGGCAAAAAGGACTTTGACGCTGCCGCAACGAAAAAAGAGTTTGAGGCCGACTATGCGAGCATAAAAAAGATGAGCAAAGAGGAGCAAGAATCTACGTGCAACCAAGGCATAGCCGAGGTAAAAGAGCTTGAAAATATGCTAAAGATGATGGGAGCGATAAAGTAAATTTAAGTCGCTTCGGCTTATTTCACTCCCTAAAATCCGCGTTTAAATATCAAATTTGAGCGCGGATTTTTAAATTTACTTCCAAATTTACAAAACCGTCACTCAGGTACGCAAATTTCGCCGCGCCACATAGCTTTTACCGTGTAAAAGCCCACGATACCTATAAAAACGCATAAGATAACAAAACCCGCCGCTCCCGCAAATAAGAAAAACTTAATCCCGTTAAACTCGAACGCTCGCAAAAACGCTATGCTAGCCGCAGCCGTCGGGAAGGTAAATGCCCACCACGAGAGGAAAAATTTAAGCCGCAAAAAGCTTTTAAACATAAAAAGGATAAGAAGCGCGAAAAATAGCGTGACGTAGAGCATGATCTTCGCCGTCACGTCAAAGCTGCCGGTGAGCTTGACGTAGTCCAAAAACGCCATCGCAGGCGGCGCGATCACGATAAAAAGCGTCGGGATAAATTTCTGCGGCATCTGGTCGTGAAATATGATGCGGTAAAACAAAACCGCAAAAAGCACGGGCCAAAAAAATATCCCGATCGCAAAATAATACCACACAAGCTCGCCCGCGGCGGGCGCTGCTAGCGGGACGAAGAGGTTGCCCACAATCGGGATAAACCACGCGGGGTTTGAGTGCGCGATCTGGACGTTATTTTTGATCCAAAAGGAGACGACGTGCAGCGTGATAAAGGTCTGAAACGCCGTGCCCGCGCAAAAAAGTGCGTCGTAAACGGGCGCAAAGTCCCGCCAGAGCGAGGCGACTAAGAGCGTGCCGATCGAAAAGGCGGCGAAAAAATTTACCCGCACCGGATGAAAAAACTCCGCCTTGCAAGCTTGCGGGTATCTGATGAGTTTTGCCGCGTAACAAGCGCAGATGAGCGCGTATGCTAGGCTCGCCGCGCCGCGTAAAATCTCAAAAATCGCGCCTGAGATATCAAAGATCAAATTTAGCCGCTCGTATGCGAGCGCTAGCCCGCCAAGCCCCATAACTACGGTGTAAAACATGATCGGAAAGTGCTGCAGCCAGCTTGATTTTTCGTCCTGCGTTTTCATATTTTTCCTTGTTTTTATTAAATTTTAGCCGAATTTTAGCGCAATTTCGGTGAGTTAGTCACGAAATAAATCAATGCTTAAAATATTTTGTAGCTAAATTTTATCACCGCGCTTTTACGTAAAAGAAAATATAATTGAACAAAACCGAATTTAACCAAGGAGCGCATATGCCTGGAGACGAGCTAAAAGATACGCTAAAGCAACGGTTTACGTCTAAATTTACGCTTAGTGCGCAGGATGAAGAGGCGGTGTTAAAAAACGCGACGCTAAAAAGCTTTAAAAAAGGCGATAGGATATACCCAAAAGACGGCTGCCTTGGCTACGCGATCATCATAAGCGGGCGTGCGCGCGGGCTGGTTAGCACGAGTAATTTTAAAGAGATCACCGTCTTTAACCTACAAGACGGCGATAGCTGCATGCTGTGCGGCTTTTGTTCGCTAGGAGCGCTACAAGCGGAGATAAATTTGCAAATCGAAGATGACGTGCGGATGATTTTGATCCCGAGGGAGATATTTAAGAGGCTACGCGAAAACTATCCGCAGGTGGCAAATCACGCGCTAGAGCTCATGGCGACGCGATTTAGCTCGGCGATAACCGCTATGGATCAGACGCTGTTTTTACCTCTAGCTCGGAGAATAATAAATTTCCTCGAGCAAAATGGCGCGAAAGACGGGCTAAAGATCACGCACGAACAGATCGCAAACGATATCGCCAGCGCGCGAGAAGCGGTATCAAGAGCGCTAAAGGAGATGCAGAAAAAGGGGCTCGTCGAGCTAAAACGCGGAGTCGTGACGTTAAGGTGACCTTGTTACATATTTAAATTTTAAAATGCGCTATGATTTGGCAATAACTTCTAAAAGGAGCTTTTATGCAAAGCATCGACAGAAGAGGCGTCTTGAAAATTTTAGGCGCGGCGGGGCTAGCGGCGGCGGGAGTCGCAGGGGCTAGCAAGCTAAATGCGGGAGAAAATGCGGACATCCGCGCAAATATCCTAATAATCGGTGGCGGTCTAGGCGGAATCAGCCTAGCGGCGAAACTACGACGAGATATGCCAAATGCCGAAATAACCGTCCTTGATAAGGACGAGTACTTCTACTATCAGCCCGGCTTTACGCTCATCGCAGCCGGTCACTATCTGCCCGAAGACATAACCTACGAAAAATCAAATTTGATCCCAGACGGCGTAAAATGGATAAAGCAAAATGCCGCTTCCATTGATCCGGCGACAAATTTCGTCAAGCTAGAGGACGGGTCAAATTTAAGCTACGACTACCTCGTGATAGCTAGCGGAGCGGAGTATGAGTTTGAGAGTGTAAAAGGGCTTAGCGCCGATGATATCGGTAGCGACAATGTGACTTCTATCTACACGATTCCAGGTGCCGTTGCTATGTCGGGCATAATGAAAAAAGTCGGCAAAGATGGTGGCAAGATAGTCTTTAGCGACAACAAAACACCGATGAAGTGTTCGGGCGCAAATAAAAAAGTAACGCTGCTAACCGAAGATATGGCGCGAAATTTAGGCAACAGAGACAAGCTTGATATCTCGATATACTCGGGTGCGCGGACGATATTTTCCGCTCCGATTTATGCTAAAATGATAGAAGGGATGCTGGAGGAGCGAGACGTGAAGTATTTTACTTCCCATCAGCTGGTTGAGGTGGATAAAAGTGCCAATATAGCGGTATTTGAGCACGCTATGCCGTACCGCGAAAACGGCGAAAATAAACTCGCTAAAGAGCTAGTCGAAGTAAAATTTGACTACCTACACCTAGTGCCTCGCATGAAGGCTTCTAAAATCTACGCCGATGCAGGGCTAAGCGTAGAAAAGGGTGATGCGGTAGGCAACTGGATTAGCCTCACGCGCGAGACGCTGCAACACTCGAAATTTAAAAATATATTTGCTATCGGCGACGTTTGCGGATTTCCCGCCGGCAAAACCGGAGCTAGTATACGCAAGATGTACCCTGTGTTAGCGCAAAATTTAGCCGACGTTATAAAAGGACGCGAACCGAGCGCTAGATACGGCGGCTACACCGCCTGCCCGCTACTAACGAAATTCGGCAAGGCGGTGATGGTGGAGTTTAACTGGACAGGTAAGCCCGAGCCTACGATAGCGTGCATGGGCGCGACTCGCGAGAGCTACCTAAACTGGGCGATGAAGCTATATATGATGAAGCCGATGGTCATGCAAGGCATGATAAGAGGCCTAGCATAAAGGAGAGAAAATGCAAAACGTCGGGATTTTAGATAAAACTATCCGCCTAGTAATCGCTGCGGTTTGGATATACGTATTTGGGTTCGTCTGCGAGTGCTGGCTGTGGCTGGTCGGTCTCGTGCCGCTACTGACGGCTGTTTACGGTTATTGTCCTCTTTATAAATTTTTTAGTATAAATACGTGTAAAAAATGTAAAAATAAAGAAAGGAAAACTCAATGCTAAGTAAAAAAACTAGGATAATAAGAGTGCTGATCGGTCTAGCGATAATGATCGCGGGAGTCGCGTTTAACAGCTGGTGGGGGCTGGTTGGACTCGTGCCCTTTATCGTGGGCGTCACGGGATTTTGCCCTGCTTGCTACTTTTTAAACCGCTGTTCGCTAAAGCGTTAAATTTAGCCGAATTTGCTAGCGCGGGCTTAAATTTAACCTCAAATTTGAGTCTGCGCTTTGTTTTTAGATAAATGCAAATTTGGGTTTTATAAACCGCACTCTTTACGGCGCAAATTTCACCGTCCGCACCTTCAAATTTAACTCCCGTCCGCTCATTTTTAACGCGATATGCATCAAATTTAAGCTAAAATACGCCAAATTTTAAAAAGGATAAACGTGAACGATTTTAAAAGATTAAACGAGCTAGTAGCCGCAGGCAAAGACGAGCTAAACGCGATGTATAGGCAGCTAAATAATCCAAGCGAGGTTGTGCTAAAGATGCTAAAAATCGCGGGCTTTAAGGACGAAAAGAGCGAAAAGGTCGCGGTTTTGCGCCGCATAGTCGATCTAAAAACAGAGCCGCTAGAAAACGAGCTAAAAAAGCAGGGGCGCGAGGAGGCCGCGATACAGAGCATAAAAGACGAAGCTTTTGAACTTGTGCGCGAGTTTTACGAGGCGCGCTTTGAAAAGCTGTTGGCGCGGGTAAAAGAGGAGAAAATAATAGACGATTTTTACCTAGCGCTACTTAGCGGCATGCACGGCGCGGGACTAGCGATGAACGCGTGGCAAAGCGCGTGGGACAGGCAAATCCTGCAAACGACGAATAAAGAATTCGAAGCTAAATTTGCAAGCATGGCCGATGCGATCAAATTTATCGACGAAAACGGCCTCTATCAAAAAGACGGCGGGCAAAAGGGCGAGCGAAGCTACGGCGCGGTCCTCAAAAACGGCGAAAAATACGCCTTCGCGCCGTATGCCACGGCCTTTGAAAAAGAAGTAAAACGCGTGGCGGACGCGCTGGATGAGCTAATCAAAAACCTAAAAACGCTAGCTTTAAACGACGAGCAAGCGGCTTACGTGAGGTACTTTGAAAAGCTAAAGGCGGCGTTTTGCGAGCGAGAAAACGACCGCGCGATCCCCGCGTGGCAGGATGCCGAGCGCGCGTGGATGGATGTAAAAGGCCCGCTACAGCCCGGCCATCCGCTCGAGTACTACGAGGATGCCTACACGCATGCCGTCGCGCTTGAGTGGGACGTGAGGCTCTCGGGTGCGAGCGACTTTGACGAGGAGAGGTTTAAAGCTAGCATCATCCGTGCCTACGAGCAAATTTGCCGCGAGTGCGGGATAGAGGACGCCCTGCTCGCGCGCCAAGTGATGCAAAACGTCGCGCGCACGCAAACCTACATCAGCGTGCCGATGATCTACTACGGTGCCGAGCTAAACGGGCTTTTCTCCGCGCAGGTCGTGCCAAACGACGAGACCGTGAGCAAGGAGCGGGGCAAAAAGATATTCGCCTTCGTGGAGTACGTTTACGAGAGCGCCAAGGCGCGGCCGTTTATGAAGCTTAGCGGGGAGATCTTTTTGCGCGAGTTTTTGGACTACGGACGCGAAATTTTGTTTAAAAAGCCTCAAATTTGGAAGAAAACCTACGAAATCTCCACGATCGGCCACGAGTTTGGGCATATACTTTTCGTCGGCACCGACACGGAAAAGGCGATGAACGCGGACGGCGAGTTTAAATTTATCGAGGAGTACAAGGCGACCACGGGCGGGCTCGTAAATTTCTTTATCGGCGGCGACGCGAGCTACGAGATGAGCGTATTTCACGAGCTGATCGCACGCGCGGTCGGACTGATCGCGTGGCGCGAGGTCGATGAGGTGCGCGCGTACTACTGCGAGGGGCTCATACACCTGAGCCTGCTGTTCGACTCGGGCGCGCTTAGCTTTGAGGACGGCGCTTTACTCGTCAAATTTGACCGCGAGCATTACGCTAAATTTAAAGAAATTTGCCTCGCAAACTACAAAAATTTGGCGCTTCACTACGCAAGGCGCGCTCCTGCGGGCGAGTTTTTGGCGAGATTTTGCGACAAAGAGGGCAAAAGCTACCTGCCTAAACACCCGCAGGCAAGGGCTTTTGTAGAGCACTACTACGCCCGCTACAAGGCTATAGGCAACGAGCTTGACGAGAGCGGCGAATGGGAAAAGTGGCAAGCGGGAGAGAAATAAGGCGCGTATTTGGCGTCAAATTTAGCTTTGGTTTGCTGCTGATTGGACTGTAAATTTGCCTTTTGCGCAGCAAGACCCGCACCTTTTTGACGCTCAAATTTACGTTATAAAGACGCGGGTTTTACGCGTCAAATTTAACCCCGGCTTGACGCAAGATAAGCTAAATGCGGCGGATTGTCGCTAAATTTGCAAAATTAAATAAAAATAGAAAGGATAAAAATGGAAAAAACATTAGAAGGCATGGGTGAGCCGCGCATGAAGCAAGTCGCCCTGCCAAAAGACACGAACTCTGCTGGCAATATTTTTGGCGGCTGGATACTAAGCCAGATCGACCTTGCCGGCGCTCAGGCCGCGCGCGAAGTGGCTCCCGAGCGCGTCGTGACGATCTCAATGCAAGAGATTATATTTAAACAACCCGTTTTCGTCGGCGACGTCGTGAGCTGCTACGCCAAGATAACGGACGTGGGCAACACCTCGATCAAAACCAAGATCGAAGTCACGGCGCAGCGGCTAAATGCGGCGGGCTTTCGCGAGTGCATACACGTAACATCCGCGATCGCGACCTACGTGAGCGTGACCAAAGACGGCACTAAAAAGCCGATCGATCCGGAGCTAAAAAAGTTTCACGGGTTTTGACCTGCTCGGCTTAAGGGCTTGGAGCAAGCTGGCTCTCTAGGCTCTTTAACGCGTCAAATTTGACTCTGTTTTGCGGACGGCTAGCAAACGAGTCAAATTTGATTAAATTTACGCGGCTTGCTAGAAAAATAAAATTTTGTTTTGCCGAGTCGGCGGTCAAATTTAGCTTGCCAAAAACCACGCTAAATTTAATGTGCCTCAAATTTCGCCATAAAATTTAAAAATCCAAAACGCTCGCGCTATCAGAAATGACTCAAATTTAATCTTGCAAATTTAACCGCTTTTGCTCGCTTGACGCCTCACAAACGGATCAAATTTGGTTAAGCGTTGAAGTAGAATTTTAAGTTACGTTAATACAATAACTAATTCTAATCTTAATAAAATCTCTCGATACGCCTTTATAAGTAACTAAAATGATACGCTATAAATTGCGATTTTACAGCTATTACGGCTTTGTTTACAGATGTACAATATAAATTAAATCTTAAATTTAGAAACTGATTTACGATATTAAGAGAATTTATTATCTTTTAAGGACAAATATGCGAATATTTCATATCTAATAAATGTGCAAATTTTGCACATCGGAAAAGGAGAAAAAATGGCAAAGACCGGTAAAGTCATATGCCCGTACTGCGGCACGGGCTGTCAGGTCGAGCTTCACGTCGAAAACAACGTGATAAGAAGCGCGCTTGGAGTACAGGATAACCCCGTAAATCAGGGAAATCTGTGCTTAAAGGGCTTTTACGGCTGGGACTACGTGGGGGCGCCTGATAGACTGACAAAACCGCTAATCCGCAAAAAAGACGGCGTATTTAGCAAAGACGGAGATTTCGAGGAGGCTAGCTGGGACGAAGCGCTCGATCTAGTCGTCTCAAAGATGAAAGAGGTCAAGGAAAAATACGGCCCAGACGCGCTAGTAGGCAACTACTCGGCTCGCTGTACTCTAGAGGACAACTACGTCGCGCAAAAGATAATGCGCGCCGTCATCGGCACAAATAACGTCGATCACTGCGCTAGAATTTGACACGCTCCGACTGTGGCAGGTCTTGCCAAAACAATCGGTAACGGAGCGGCGACAAACAGCTTTACGGAGATCGGACCTTATAGTAATTGTATATTGATGATCGGCTCAAACCCCGAAAACGGCCACCCTATCGCGGCTATGCACATACAGCGCGCACTAAACCGCGGCGCTAAGCTCATCGTGGTAGACCCGATAAAAACGGAATTTGCCAGCCGAGCGGACGTGCATTTGCAGCTAGCGCCCGAGCACAACATCGCGGTTATAAACTCGCTCATTTATGTTATTTTCGAGGAAAATTTGGTTAACTGGGACTTCGTAAACGAATGCACCAAAGGCGTAGAATACGTACGCGAAGCGGTCAAGGACTATTCGCCTGAAGCTATCGCTAGCTACACCAACCTAAACCCTGAGGACGTGAGAAAAGCGGCCCGTATGTACGCGACTATCCGTCCGGCCGTCATCACGCACGGTATGGGCGTAACGCACTTTAACCACGGCGTGGGCGCGGTTTGCGATATATCAAATTTATTCCTTTTAACCGGAAATATCTGCGAGCTAGGAAGCGGCGACCTACCGATACGCGGTCAAGAAAACGTCCAAGGCTGCTGCGATATGGGCGTGTTGCCAAATATTTTTCCAAATTTAGGCTCGGTAACCGATCCTAAACAGCGCGAGTGGTTCGAGCAGGTTTGGCATCTAGAGCCAGGCTCCTTAAACGGTAAAATCGGTATCCATAAAACCGAAGTGCCAAACGCTATCCTTGACGGCAGAGTGCATTTTTTCTGGACGATGGGCGAAAACCCGGTTATGACCGATCCAAACACCAACCACTTCCTAAAAGCGATCTCAAAGGTCGATATGTACGTGGTTCAGGATATCTTCCTAACCGAAACGTCGCGTAAAGCCGACGTCGTGCTACCTGGCGTGGCAAGTAGCGAAAAAGAAGGCCTCTACGCCAACGCCGAGCGCCGCGTACAGCACAACGAACACGTCATCACGCCTCCGGGAGACGCCAGACAAGACTGGTGGATCATCTGCGAGATAGCGCGAAGGCTTGGAGCGACAGAGGGATTTAACTTTAACTCGCCTGAAGAAATTTGGGAAGAAGTACGCAAGTGCGACCCTAGAAGATACGGCGGCATGAGCTACTACCGCATCAAAAAGTATCACGGACTGCACTGGCCGTGCCCTAATGAAAACGACATGGGCGGGCAGAGCCTATATCTGGATAAAAAATTCTTTACGCCGGACGGCAAAGGCAAATTTATCCCTTGCTTGCACGTAAAGAGCGTAGCAGATATCGAGCCGGCAAAAGCCGAGTTTGCTAAACGCGTAAATTTACCGCCTGAGTATGAAGTGATGGCCGGTAGCGTAGACGAGCCGACCGATCCCGAGTATCCGATACAGCTACTAACTACGCGTAAAGTCTATCAGTACGCCGGCGGCGTCATGACTAGACGATCAAAAGCTATCGAAGAGGGCGGCGACAGTATCGGACCAATCGCGGAGATGAACCCTGCGCTAGCCGAGCGCTACGGTATCAAGCAAGGAGACTTCATCAAAGCGTGGAGCAAATACGGCTACATCGTCATCAAAGCTGACGTTACGGGCATCGTCCCAGACGGCGTCATCCAGATGACCTACCACTACTGGGAGAGCTGCTGCAACGAGCTAACCAGCAACGGCTGGGACTTCATTAGCAAAACTCCGACCTTTAAAGCCGCCATCCAGATCCAAAGGATCGAAGAGGATGAATTTTTGCGTATTCGCGAGCTAAAACGCATCAAATTCCAAACCAACAAGGTCATATACGACGACTATCACCACGAGTGATTTTTAGCCTCGTTCGCAAACCGCGGGCGGGGCTTTTTAAATTTATCTTTTAAATTCGCTTCTTGATTAAATTTTAAAAATATATCTTGTTTTAATATGCTTTTCTGTAATATTCCACAAATTTTAATATGCATTTTTGCAATATTATAAATTTACACTTCACAAGGAGCAAAAGATGAAAAAAATTCTCACGACACTGCTTTTAAGCGCTATCGTCGCGCTAGGAGCCGAGGTCAAAACCATCACCGATATGACGGGCAACGAGGTCAAAATCCCGGCCAAAACGCAAAAGATAGCCGCACTCTGGCACGCAAACAACCAAGTGATTTTGGTGCTAGGCGGCGCGGACAAGATCGTAACCACGACCGATCAAATCAAGAAAAATAAATGGTTTGCTAAAATTTACCCGCGCATCGCAGAGGTACCGGCCGCGCTAAACGGCAACGATATCCAGATCGAGGAGCTAGTTAAACTAGCGCCGGACGTAGTAGTCGTGTCAAACAAAAATTTCCAAGAAAATCTTACTAAAAACGGCTTTAACGCGGTAAATGCGATATTTCGCGACTACGACGATATGAAAAAAAGCGTGCTGCTAACAGCCCAAATCATCGGCGGCGACGCGGCTAGCAAGGCAAAAGAACTAAACGAAAATCTAGATGCTAACATCGCGCTAGTTACCGAGCGCACGAGCAAACTAGACGACGCTGCGCGCCCTAAAGTGCTACACATCGTAGGCGGCGCAAACCTGCTAAAAATCGACGGCACCAAAACTATCATCGACACGTGGGTGAGATACGCAGGCGGTAAAAACGCGGTGCAAAAAGAGGGCAGCATGATAGAGATCACGGCTGAAGAGATCGTGGCTGCGGATCCTGATATTATCATCGTCGGCGGCGCGGACAATCAAAAAGCGGTTGAGAAAATTTACGCCGATCCGGTATTTGCAGGGCTAAAAGCGGTCAAAGACAAAAAAGTCTACGGCAACCCAAAAGGCGTATTTAGCTGGGATAGATACGGCGCGGAGTCTGCGCTACAAATTTTATGGGCGGCTACTATCGTTCAGCCGGAGCTCTTTAAGGACGTCGACGTAAAGGCCCAAACTAAGGCGTTTTATAAGAAATTTATGAACTACGACCTTAGCGATGCGGAATTTGACTACATCCTAAAAGGACTAAATCCGGACGGTAGCAAATAATTAAATTTGAGCGATTTTGCCGGAAAACCCGGCAAAATCAAAAGGAAGCAAAGATGAAAAAAAGGACGCTTGCATTTGGCGCGGCGGCTTGCCTTTGCGCAGCGATTAGCGCGCAGGCGGCGGATCTTAAATTTGACCCAGACAAATTTGAAACGCGTTCTATAAAATCAGGCGAAAAAGAGGTTAAATTTAGAGCCTACGAGGGGATAGTTTACGTAGCAAACCCCGTGGATAGCGAGTATCAGAGGTTAAATTTTTACGTCCCGGCGCAGTATTTTGAGGACGGCAAAGACAAAAACGATAAAAATGCGACGGGTAAATTTGACGCGGCAAACGCTCCGATCTTTTTGCCAAACTCCATCGGCGGATATATGCCGGGCAAGCCTTTTACGCCCGCCCTTGATAAAAACGGCAAACCAAACGCGGTGCTAGCGGCGCTTGAGCGCGGTTACGTCGTCGCTGCTCCCGGAGCTAGAGGTAGGACGCTCAAGGACGCAAACGGCAAATTTAGCGGCAAAGCGCCCGCCGCCATCGTCGATCTAAAGGCCGCCGTACGGTATCTCAAATTTAACGACGCAGCGATGGCCGGCGACGCAAACAAAATCGTATCAAACGGCACGAGCGCGGGCGGAGCGATGTCGGCGCTGCTTGGCGTCTCGGCGGACGCGAGCGAGTTTGAGCCGTATCTAGCCGCACTCGGCGCCGCAAAGGCTAGCGACGAGATATACGCGGTCTCCGCCTACTGCCCGGTTACGAACCTAGAAAACGCCGACGCAGCCTACGAGTGGATGTTTGGCGCGCAGACGAAATACGAGAAAATGGACTTTAGCACGTTTGATGCGGCTGGATTTAACGACCGAAGCGGTAAACCAAAAACCGTCTCAGGCGAGCTAACCGCAGAGCAAAAAGAGCTCTCCGCCGCGCTAAAATCAGCCTTCCCCGCTTACGTAAATTCGCTAAATTTAAAGGACGCCAAAGGCCGCGCGCTTACGCTTGAGCCTAGCGGCGAGGGAAGCTTTAAAGAGTACGTCAAAAAGACGCTCTCAGACTCTTTCGCGGCTGCGAAAAGTCGCGAGAAAAGCCTGCTAAAGCCCGAGTTTTTCACGCTTGAAACGCAGGGCTGCACGCTCGGGTATGATTTTAAATTTGGTGATTACGTCCTGTCTATGCCGCGCGCCAAAGCCGTGCCGGCTTTTGATGGTTTGAAGCTCGAAAATCCCGAAAATGATTTTTTCGGCGATACGGACGTGGCGGCGAAGCACTTTACCGAATTTAGCGTCAAACGCTGCGGAGGCGAGATCGCAGACGCTAAAATCATAAAAATGGTAAACGCCATGAGCTATCTAGGTAATAAAAGCGCGGCCAAATTTTACCGTATCAGGCACGGCGCAGCCGACTCCGACACGGCTCTAGCGATACCGCTTATCTTGGCGCTGGGGCTACAAAATGCGGGCAAAGCGGTTGATTTTGCAGTGCCCTGGGGGCAAGGTCACGGCGGCGACTATGATCTAGACGAGCTTTTTAGATGGATAGACCGAGTCATAAAATAGCTTAAATTTGACGCGGCGGAAGCTTGCTTTTAAATTTGGCGCAGGAAAAATTGCGGAAACGTTAGATTTAAATTTGATAACGCTGCAAGGGGTGCCAGGCTCAAATTTATCGTTAGCGCCAAGCTTTAAACGCAAAATGGCGGGTAAATTTGATCCAAGCGGCTTAAATTCGGCGCTTGGTGCGGATTATCTAGATCGCAAACAAAACCGCCTTTTTGCTCGCTGCTTCAGCAGTGATCGTAAATAAGAAACAAAAACTCCGCTCGCCAAGTTGGCGGCAAGGCAAATTTAGCCCTTTTGCGAGCGATTTTTGTGCGAGCTGCCGCGGGCGGAGATTTTATTTTAGGAGAAAGATGAAAAATATTAGCTTTAAATTTACACTGATTTTGCTAGCCGTGCTGACCGTGGTTTGCAGCGTAGTGGCGCTTGGCGTCGGCAGGTTTTACGTGGCTCCCGGCGACGTACTTAGCGTGATCGGCGGCTTTTTTGGAGTGCCGACGGATGCCGCGGCAAATATCCAAAACGTCGTCGAAAACATCCGCATACCGCGCATCATCGCGGCTATCCTCGTCGGAGCCGCGCTTAGCATCAGCGGAGCGGCGTATCAGGGCGTCTTTCGCAACCAGCTAGTTAGCCCCGATCTGCTGGGCGTTTCGGCAGGTGCTTGCGTGGGAGCCGCAGTTGCGATTATGTTTGATTTATCGCTTTTTTGGGTGCAGGCGTTAGCCTTTGTTAGCGGGCTCGCAGCCGTGGGCATGACGCTATCCATACCTCGTCTGATGGGGCGCTCTAGCACGCTGATGTTGGTGCTCTCAGGTATCATCGTTAGCGGTCTGATGGCTTCTGTTATCGGCTTTTTAAAGTACGTCGCCGACCCAGAGACCAAGCTGCCCGACATCGTTTATTGGCAGCTAGGCAGCCTCGCTAAGATCGACGCGGATAATCTCAAATTTATCGCGCCCGTGATGATAGCCTGCGCGGTGCTGCTCGTAGCGATGAGCTGGAGGATAAACCTACTCTCGCTAGGCGACGAGAGCGCTGCGAGGCTGGGCGTAAACGTAACGCTCGAACGCGGCGTCATCATCGTCTGCGCGACGCTGCTAACGGCATGCAGCGTGTGCGTGAGCGGTATCGTGGCGTGGGTGGGACTGCTGATGCCCCACCTTGCGCGCATGCTAGTGGGCGCGAACAACGCCCGCAGCCTGCCCGCTAGTATATTTATGGGCGCGATATTTTTGCTATTCGTAGATACCCTGGCGCGCACGATCAGCGTGAGCGAGGTGCCTCTGGGCGTACTTACGGGCTTTATCGGCACGATATTTTTCGTCTGGGTACTCTGGCGAAACAAAAAGGTCGCGTGATGTTAGAAGTAAAAAATCTAAATTTCGCCTATCCAAACGGCGCTGGTAGGCTAGAAAACGTAAATTTACGCGTCGGCAAGGGCGAGATACTAACGATACTCGGGCGAAACGGCGCGGGCAAATCGACCATGCTAAGCCTAATCAGCGGCACGCAGACGCCGCACTCGGGCGAAGTTTGGCTCAGCGGCAAAAATAGCGCCGAGCTTAGCAACAAAGAGCGCGCCAAAATCATGGCCTACGTCGCTCAAAGCGAGATCTGCGAGTACGACTACACGGGCCTTGAGTTTATCACGATGGGGCGAGCGGCGCATCTGGGTATCTTTGCGCGGCCTAGCGAGGAGGACACGGCGATCGCGAAGGAATTTACCGCAAAGCTTGAGATCACGCACCTTGAGGATAAATATATCACTCAGATGAGCGGCGGGCAAAAGCAGATGTGTTCGATCGCGCGCGCGATGGCTGCAAAGCCCGAGATCATCGTATTTGACGAGCCGACCTCGGCGCTGGACTTTGGTAATCAGTATAAATTCCTGCGCACCGTTAAGCAGCTAAAAGAGCAAGGCTACACCATCGTGCTAACGACTCACAACCCCGATTTTGCCGTGCTTTTGGGCGGCTACGTGGCTCTGGTTAAGGGCGGAGGCGAGGTGGCTTTCGGCAGCGTGGATGAAATCATAGAAAGCGAGCATCTAAGCAAGCTTTACGGGCTAAATTTGAGCGTAGAGTACATCGAGCAAGTAACTAGAAAGTGCTGCCTGACGTATCCGCTGTGAGCGCTAGATACTAGCAAGCAGCGGCGTAAATTTGCGCTACGCAAAAATCAAAAAGACGAGAGTGAGAGCGCACGGCGGCGGGGCGGGTAAATTTTGCGCATAAGGAGCGAGGCGTACGTATCCAGCTTGCAAATTTGACCGCTTCGACTCGCCTCGTCGTTTGGTAAAATTTGCTCTCAAATTTAGTTCAAATTTGAGGCTTATAAAATTTGATCGAGCCTTAATGCGTTTTAGTCGGCACGACTTTGTAAATTTGACGGCTTCGGGTTTGCGCCTTTAGTAAATTCGGCGTTAAATTTAAGGCTCGCAAATTTGGCGGCTTTTATTTTTCTCACGCGTTTTGCGCTAGAAATGATTAAAATTTGCTTCGTTAAAGCAGTCTTGCTAAAGCGAAGCAAAATCCCTCTAAAAAGGCTCGTTTGCAAAAACGCAACAAAACGAGCCTTCAAGGGCAAATTTACACGTATCCCTGATCTATCATTGCGTCGGCCACCTTTCGAAAGCCCGCGATATTTGAGCCAAGCACCAGATTTCCCTCGTCGCCAAACTCTTTGCTAGTCTCGTAGCTAAGCTCAAAGATGTGATTCATGATGCCGTGCAGTCTGTGATCGACCTTTTCAAAGCTCCACGCGGTCATGCCGGCGTTTTGCATCATCTCAAGGCCGCTTGTGCCGACGCCGCCCGCGTTTGCCGCCTTTGCCGGAGCGAAGTAAAAATCCTTTTGCGCAAGCATAAAATTTATCGCATCAAGCGTGCTTGGCATATTTGCCCCCTCAGCCACGAAGCGGCAGCCGTTAGCGTAGAGCGTCTTTATGTCGGCTAGGTGAAGCTCGTTTTGCGTCGCGCACGGAAACGCTCCGTCGCACGGCACGTCCCACACGCCGTTTCTGCCCTCTTTGTACTCGCTCACGCTTACGTATTTTGCGTTCGGTCTAAATTTAACGTATTCGCTAAGGCGCGCGCGTCTCACTTCTTTTAGCTCTTTAAGTACCGCTAGATCGATGCCCTCGGCGTCGTAAACGTATCCGTTTGAATCAGAAACCGTGATAGGCAGCGCGCCTACTTGATAGAGCTTTTCTACCGTGTATATGGCGACGTTTCCGCTACCGCTGACGCTGCACTTTTTGCCCTCTAGTCCCAGGCCCGCTTTTTGCAGCATATTTTGCGTGAAATATACCAACCCGTATCCGGTCGCCTCCGTGCGCGCTAAGCTGCCGCCCCAGTTTAGCCCTTTGCCCGTTAGTATACCGTCAAACCTGCCCGTGAGTTTTTTATACTGCCCAAACATATAGCCGATCTCGCGCGCGCCCACGCCGATGTCGCCTGCGGGCACGTCCACGGTGTTGCCGATGTGGCGGTAAAGCT
>CAUQOI010000033.1:0-18311 GCA_963519525.1 uncultured Campylobacter sp. | reverse complement strand
CCGCAGGGCATCACAACGGCGCGTTTGACTTTGACGAGAGCGCGCTGCTATCGGGTACGGACGTATTTTTACGCTCGGCGTACGCGATAAACGGCAAGGACGCGTGAGGCTAATTTTTGAGTCAAATTTGATGAATTTGCGTCGCTTGCGGCGGGCTTGATCAGTTTTTAATCATCGATTGAGCCGGCGCCGCGGCGTAGATTCGTCTGTTTCGGCTTTTAAATTTGGTAAATTCGGCGGTTAAATTTGCTCGGCAGTCGGCCGTAAATTTGGCGGGTTGAATAGAGTCGTCGAAACCGTGCGGCGACAAGGTAAATTAACGAGCTCTAAATTTGAGCAAAAGATGCACAAAATAAGTTAAATTTGACTTTGGCAGATTTGGGTTTATTTTTTGCGTATAGTCAAGTGCGGAGTGTGATTTTGCTCAAATTCGCCGATATCAAAACCGCAAATTTTAAAAACACGGAAACATTAATTCAAAAAATCCTTCGGTTTATTTACTATCTCGTCATTTATGTATTCTTCATCGGGATAGCATTTGTCTATTTTTAGGCCGCAGGTTTTGTTTAGATTATACATTGTCGTTTTGGTCGCCAGGTTTTCGCATAGGTTTATATCTATGATGTATTTTATATTTTTATATTTTTCTGAGGCAAAAAATGGTTTATCTCCCGAGTATGCAAAGTTCATGGCATTTAGATAGGTGTTAATATATTGATTATCGCAGGATAGGTTATTTTTTAAGATATCTGCGTAAATAATCCCTTGAGAAGCTAGCGCGAGAGTTATGTATAGCGAGCGCAGTATGCTAGAGTTTGTTCCTTCGAGTTCTTTTTTGAGGGATTTATCTTCATTTATATTTTTGTGATACCGCGAGAGGATTTCGACGATACATTTGTTTTTATCTATGGCTTCTTGTTTGACTAAGGCTTTTTTGCTTAGTTCCGCCGCTAGTACCTTAGAATGCCCTTCATATAAAAAATCATGCGAGGTAAAATAGTCCGCTAAAATCGGAACTAGCTTATAGTTTTCTCGGCTTAAATTCGGATCTTTAAATTTCTTAGCGTCAAGCTCGATCATCGTTTGATATACGTTATCCAGTAGGTCGGTTTGCTTTTTATCTGCGACGTATGGGCTTGGATAATATTTCTCTTTGGGCATATAGTTTTTTCTCACGTAAAAGTAAAGATTAAATTTATAGTTCCAAAGAGCTCTTTCGGCATCTTCTTCCGGGATGTATTTTATGCCTTTGTTATAAAGGTAGCTTTGTAGCTTGTTTAGCGGTTTCATTGCGATGCTATAGGCGTCAAATACGCTATTTAGCATAACTTTATAAAAAAAGACCATATCGTTTAGCACGAAATACTCTCTGGCCTCGGGGTAGACGTCGTTTATGTGCTTTCTTCTTTCGGCTTGATAAAAGGATAAATTTATCATGACAAAAACGATTAAAAATATTTTTAGCGTGCGTTTTTTGCGCTGTTTGGGCGGTTGCGGCGAGGCTGTATTTTCTTTCAATTTTGCTCCGATTAGTTAAATTTTGCGGCAGCCTTAACCGCCGCAAAGTCAAATTTCAAATTTACGTCAAATTTGATCGGATCACGCTACGACGTTTGGAAACTCAAACACCGTTTTTCCGCTTTTTATCGTGATTACCGCCGCGCCTTTTAGCATTTTGCCTAGCAGCGGGGAGTTTTGGGATTTTGATTTATTTAGGTTTTTGTCGTAGAGATACTCGAAACCTGGATCGATTATCGCGATATCGGCGAGGTAACCCTCCGCGATCACGCCTTTGTCCTTTAGCCTTAAAATTTTAGCCGCATTGTATGACGTGAGAGCCGCCATCTGCTCTATACTTATCACGCCGTCGTTTACCAAATCTAGCGTCATAGGCACGAGGGTTTGTAGGCCGAGTATTCCAAACGGCGCCTTGTCAAATTCTAAAAATTTCTCGTCGTTATGGTGCGGTGCGTGGTCGGTGACGATGACGTCGATTAGGCCGCTTTTTAGCCCGTCTCTGATCGCCTCTACGTCTGATTTCGTGCGAAGCGGCGGCGACATTTTAAAGTTTGTATCGTAGCCCAGTAGTTCATCCTCGGTGTAGGTAAAGTGGTGCGGCGTCGCCTCGCAGGTCACGTTTATGCCGGCTGCACGAGCCTGCGCGATGAGCTTTAGCGACCACTCGGAGCTAACGTGCGCGATGTGGATGTGGCCGCCCGTGAGCTTGGCTAGCAGCAGATCGCGCGAGACCATGATCTCTTCTTGCTCGCGCGGCATGCCTTTGATACCTAGTATCGCCGAGACGCGGCCTTCGTTCATATGGCCGCCGCGGCATAGCGAGCAGTCCTGAGAGTGGTTGATGACGAAGCTACCGAAGTGCTTTGAGTATTCAAGCGCGTATCTCATCACGTCGCTACTAGCTACGGGTAGGCCGTCGTCGCTAAATGCTACTGCGCCCGCCTGCGTCATATCGCCCATCTCTACGCACTTTTTGCCGTCCATCTTGCTAGTTATCGCGCCGATAGGCAGTAGGTCGATTAGGCCGCGGGCTCTTGCCTTGGCTACCATATCGCGCGTGACGACGGCGTTGTCGTTTACGGGGTTTGTATTTGCCATCGGGCAGCAGGTGGTTACGCCGCCCGCGACAGCAGTCTCCGAGCCCGTGTTTATGTCGTCTTTGTACTCAAGGCCGGGATCCCTAAAATGCACGTGCATATCGATTAGGCCAGGCATTACTAGCTTGCCGCTAGCGTCTATTACTTTATCTGCTGCTGGTTCGTCAGCCGTGATGAGAGCGATCTTGTCGCCATCTATCAGGATGTTTGCTTTTTGCGAGCCGTTATGATTTACGATCGTGCCGTTTTTGATGAGGGTTTTCATTTTGCGCCTTTGTTTTTGATGAGAGTATCTAGGATCGCCATCCTGACGGCGACGCCGTTTTCGACCTGATTTAGCACGTGCGAGTAACGCGGATCGTCGGCTACGTCGGAGTTTATCTCGACGCCGCGGTTTATCGGGCCTGGGTGCAGGATCATAACGCCCTCTTTGGCGTATTGCATTTTACTAGCGGTTAGGCCGAAAAATTTGGAGTATTCGCGTACGGACGGAAATGCGATCTCATCATCCTGGCGCTCGAGCTGGATACGCAGCATGATGATGACGTCCGAGCCCTCGATGGCCTCGCGCATATCGGAGCAAATTTGACAGCCGAAGGCCTCCATACCCGTTAAAAACATCGGCGGGCCAAATAGCTTAACTTTGGCTCCGAGCGTTTTTAGGACGTAGATGTTTGAGCGCGCTACGCGGCTGTGAAAGATATCGCCGATGATGGCGACCGTGAGATTTTCTAGACTGCCGCGATTTTCCAGTATGGTAAAAAGATCAAGCAGCGCTTGGCTAGGGTGTTCGTTTAGGCCGTCGCCCGCATTTACGACGTGAGCGTCGGTATTTTCAGCTATAAATTTAGCTGCGCCCGAGCTGTAGTGGCGCACGACTACGACGTCCGTTTTCATCGCGACGATGTTGTGGACGGTGTCGATGAGCGTTTCGCCCTTTTTGGTGCTGGAGTTTGAGGCGGTGAAATTTATCGCGTCGGCTCCGAGGCGCTTAGCTGCGATCTCAAAGCTCGTTCGCGTCCTGGTCGAGTTTTCGAAAAAGGCGTTTACGGTCGTTTTGCCGTAGAGCGACTTTGCTTTTTTTGTCTCGGAGTTGTTTAATGCCTTAAACTCCTTGGCTAAATTTAGGAAATGGTAAATTTCGTCTTTGGTTAAATTTGCAGCGGTTACGAGGTCTTTTTTGGTATAGCTCATCCGTTTTTTCCTTAGAAAGATAGAGTTAAATCAAAAAAGCGATATTACCCCGTTTTTACTTAAGGTTTAATTTTGCAGCTTGCTAAACTCCGCGCCCAGACGCTGTCTGATCTCGTCGCCCGCGCGCTCGCCGTCTTTGAAATTTTCCGTGACGAGATCGTCTAGGCGGCTAAGCACCTCAAAGAGCTCGCTCTCCCATTTGTCGGGGTTTCTAGCGGTATTCATCGTCTCGATAAACGTCAGTTTCTTGCTCATCTCGCTTAGACTTTCTAAAAATTTTTCCTTTAGATTCTCGTTTTTTAGGGCGTCGTCGTAGAGCGCTTTCATCTTTAGCTCTCTTAGCTCGCCGTTAATGATCTCGCAAAAATCCTTGTACTTTTGCACCGAAATTTGACGCGCGGCCTCGGGGGAGTTGTTTGCTAAAGTGCCGTTCTCGTCGATCTTTCTGGTTAGCTTTTGTATCTGCGCGTAGAGCACTAGCGCGGCTATGACGCAGATGACGGCGTAAAATGCGATAGATGACATTGTTTTTTCCTTTTTTGATTTAAATTTGCGGTTATACTGAAATTTTGCTTTTTTTACTATAAAACCATAGTATTTAAATGCATTATCATGTTTTAAAATAAAATACAAATATTTTATTCGTATTTAAGTTATCTATTATTAAAATACGACCTTGATTTAATAATTATTTTCATAATTAGCTAATTTTGATAATTTTTTGAGAGGAAAATGAAGATGCATAAAGCCAGTATCGTTCCTGCGTTGGTTTGTGCCTTGTCTATAGGAGGCATGTGCGAACTAGGAGCCGCAGAAACCAAAGACTCGGAAGTAAAATTAAATGCCGTTGAGGTTACGGCTAGTCCCGAGGATGATCCGACTACTAAAAAAGTAGGCGAAACGAAAAAGAGCGCTGAAACTCTAAGCAAACAGCAGGTCTCAGATAGTAGGGATTTAGTCAAATACGAAACGGGCGTAACCGTAGTGGAAAGCGGAAGGTTTGGCGCGAGCGGATATGCCATTAGAGGCGTGGACGAAAACCGCGTTGCTATTACTATCGATGGACTTCGTCAGGCAGAAACTTTAAGTTCGCAAGGTTTTAAAGAACTTTTTGAGGGTTATGGAAATTTTAATAATACTCGCAACGGCGTAGAGATGGAAAATGTAAAAGTAGCTACAATAACCAAAGGTGCGGATTCTATCAAAACCGGCTCGGGCGCGCTCGGCGGCTCGGTTATGTTTGAGACTAAAGACGCAAGGGACTATCTTGTAAACAAAGATTATTACTTCGGATTTAAACACGGCTATCAAAGTGCAAATTCTCAAAATATGCGTTCTTTAACGCTAGCGGGTAAATTTAAATGGTTTGATTTACTAGTGATAGACACTAAGCGTAATGGGCATGAGACTAAAAACTATTTTTACGATATGGGAGATAAAACGAAAGTTGGTAGAGAAAGGGAAGTGGCCGACCCCTACAATATCACTCGTAAAAGCACGATGGTAAAAGTTGGATTCCAGCCTAGCGACGAGCATAGATTTAGCATTATGCATGACGACTCTACGTTAAATACCGATGGAGAGGACTTATCGTATTCTCTTAGATATTTTAAAACCGGAACTACCAACGAAGCTCACGCCTTAGGTGAAAGAAAGAACCATGATAAATCAACCAGAAAAAACATTCAATTCGCTTATGAAAATTTGGTTGAAACGCCGTTTTGGGATAGTTTTAAAATTTCTTACTCTACTCAAAAAATAAAAAATAAAGCCAAGAGCGACGAATACTGTAGTAACGATAGTTGCGCTAACGTCAGAAATCCTAGCGGATTAAATCTCGTATACGATAAAAATGCGGGCGTATACAAAGTAGTAGACAAAAAAGGCAATGAATTAAACGGCGAGTACGATTCTTATGATCCGTATAGAATTTTTAAGGATAGCGACGGCAATCAGATAGAATGGAAAGATAACGGAGGCAATGTAGAACATATGTTTTTAAATTGTTCCGTAATAGATTGCACGAAAAAAATTAGAGTATCGAGAGTTTATCAAGACCCTAATACATTTGATTGGGTTCACGACTACGTAGATAGAGATATAGAAATCAAGACCGCTCCGGACGGTACGCGATACGGCCGCATAAAAAAAGAAACTGATCCAAGCGGTTATCCGGAGGACTTAAGGCTAGTAAGACCTAAATCGACGGGTTACTCAAACAATATTTATCACGACAGGGATTTAGACACCGATACTAAACAGTTTAATATAGATTTTGAAAAAGAGTTTAAAATTTTTAGTTCCGAACACTTTCTAAAATATGGAGCTATGATTGAAAAAACCAAAAAAAGTATGACGGATATGGACGGATTTAAAAGCGCAAACGAAAAATGGTGGGTTAAAAATTTTTATGGTTTTGATTTTGCGCCGACAAATCCTAATGCGGATGAAAACGGATATGTTTTAAGGCCGAATAGAGCACCGTATTCAAATAGTCCAAAAAACAACACGGCAACTAAACAAACGTATCTCATACCTGTAACAACCGAAACTTCGGCATTTTATATCGGAGACGACGCAAAAATAACCGATTGGCTCGGATTTGATTTAAATTATAGATACGACGTGGTAAAACATAAGCCGAGTTATAACAAAAATATCCCTGTTCCAAAAGGTATGGTAACCGGCATATTTGTACCGTTACCGTTCGGTTGTAACCCTTATAGTTCAAGCGGAGGATATAATCAGCCTTGCGCCGTAGAAAATTTTGAGCAAAACTTGGCGCTATTGCTTAGAGAAAAGGAATTTAAAAGTGACTCTTACTCTTTGGGGATAAATTTAGATCCGTTAGATTTTATGAGATTTCAAGTAAAATATTCTAAAGGCTTCCGCGCTCCAACGTCCGATGAAATGTATATGACGTTTAAGCATCCGAGCTTTTCTATCGCGCCAAATACCGACCTAAAAGCCGAAATAGCTAAAACAAAGGAAGCGGCTTTAACGTTTTATAAAAACCAAAGTTTTATAACTTTTAACGTATTTAAAACAGATTACGACAATTTTATAGATTTAGTATATCAAGGAGAAAGAGAAGTTGATTACGGTAGCGGCATAAGATACCCTTTTTGGCGAAATATAAATAGAGATAACGCTAAAGTAACGGGCTTTGAAGTATCTTCTAAAGTAAGTTTAGGCGATGCTTTGCCGTCTTTAGAGGGCTTTAGGGTCGGATATAAATTTACTCATCAAAAAGGCAGGATGAATGATAATATACCTATGAACGTCATACAGCCGACGACTTCGGTTTATACGCTAGGCTACTCTACGCCCGGCGATAAATACGGCGTAGACTTTTTCATAACCAATGTAGCAGCTAAAAAGGCTGAGGATACTTATAATATGTATTGGGAACAGCAAAGAGACGACCCGTCAAGGCTAGTACAAGGCAAACGTGTAACGGATAGTATGTTGGCGTGGAGAAGTGGAGCGTATACCGTGATAGATATGATAGCTTATGCTAAACCGCAGAAAAATTTTAGCTTTAGTTTTGGTTTATACAATATAACAGATAAAAAATATATGACGTGGGATATGGCTAGATCAATAAGAGCGTTCGGAACATCAAATCTCATAAATCAAGATACTGGTGCGGGTATAGGTAGATTTTATGCCCCTAGAAGAAATTTCAAATTTAACTGGGAGATCAAATTTTAACTTTGTAGTTTTAGAGGCGAATTTGCCTCTAAAACTATTTTAATCCCGCCGAATTCCTCAATTTTGACCGCTTTGTCTGACCTTTTTTACTATAAATCGCGCTAAAGCTAACCACTGCAAGTGCGCTCCAGATCAGCAAAAACGATAGCGCCTTAAGCGCGCTAACTTGCTCGCCGTAGTAAAAAACGGCAAGCAAAAGCTGCATCGAAGGCGAGATATACTGCAAATAGCCGATAGTGCTTAAATTTAGCCTAGTGGCCGCCGAATTAAAAAGCAAAAGCGGCACGACGGTCGCAGGCCCGCAAAGTGCTATCAAAAGCCCAAACCACGAAAAGCTAAAGTGATTTTGCCCGCTAGCGGCGACGAAAAATAGCGCGACGAGCGCGATAGGAGCTATGAGTGCGGTCTCGACGAAAAGCCCCTCTAAAGAAGGCACGCTAAGGCGCTTTCTAATGAGCGAATAAAATCCAAACGTGATAGGTAAAACGATGGAGATGATAGGCAGCCCGCCCGCGTCGTAAATTTGCACTCCGATAGCGACAAATACGATGCCGACGGCAAATTTGCCAGCGCGCGATAGCTTTTCTTTTAAAATCAGCACGCCAAGGAGCATGTTTATTAGCGGATTTATGAAGTATCCCAGGCTAGTTTCCACGATCTTGCCGATATTTACGGCGTAGACGTAGATCCACCAATTTGCGGCGATTAGAAGTCCCGTGACAAACAGCCAAAACGCGGTTTTTTTGTTGTTTAAAATTTTCTTTGCGGCTCCTAGTTTGCGGCCAAATTTGAGTAGTAAAAACAAAAGCAGCACCGACCAAAGGATGCGGTGGGCGACGATCTCGGTGGCCGAAAGCGCGCTGAGTTGCTTAAAATAAATAGGAAAAACGCCCCAGATCATAAAGACCGACAGGCCGTAGATGAAGCCGATTTTAGTTTGATTTTTGTCTTGCATTTTTCCGCTTTTTTGGCGAAATTATATTTATTTGTCGTTAATTAAAGCTTATGTGGCTCAAAAATGCGCAGCGAGGGCAAATTTGGGGCTAAAATTTGAAATTTTATCTGTAATAAAAGTTCTTTTAGTTAAAATCGGGGTTATTTTTAAAAAAGGTTTAAAGATGTGGAGTAGAGATTCGTGGAGAAAATTCAATATCTTGCAGCAGCCTAGCTATCCCGACGAGGTCTTGCTAAAAAAGGCCGAGGATAAGCTAAAGACGATGCCGCCGCTAGTTTTTGCCGGCGAGGCTAGAAATCTAAAGCAAGACCTTGCAAAAGTTTGTAGCGGCGAGGCGTTTTTACTCCAAGGTGGCGACTGTGCGGAGAGTTTTTCAAATTTTAACGCCGTAAACATCCGCGATATGTTTAAAGTGATGTTACAAATGGCGATCGTTTTGACGTTTGCCGGACGTTGCCCCGTCGTAAAAGTAGGGCGCGTGGCAGGTCAGTTTGCCAAGCCTAGAAGCTCGGACTACGAGGAACAAGGCGGCGTAAAGCTACCGAGCTATCGCGGCGACATCATAAACGGCTTTGAATTTAATGCCGAGGCTCGCGTGCCCGATCCAAACCGTATGATCGAGGCGTATTACCAGAGCGCATCCACGATGAACCTGCTTCGCGCCTTTTCTCGCGGCGGTTTAGCCGATCTGCACGAGGTAAATCGCTGGAATCTGGGCTTTATCAAAAAGCCCGAGCTTGACGCTAAATACGGCGAGTTAGCCAGACAGCTGAGCCAAACACTAGCGTTTATGGGAGCTTGCGGTATAAATGCCTCAAATACGCCCGCAATCAGCGAAACCAAGGTCTACACCTCGCACGAGGCGCTTTTGCTGCCGTACGAGGAGGCTCTAACGAGAGAGGATAGCCTCACTGGCGACTGGTACGACTGCTCGGCGCATATGCTCTGGATCGGCGAGCGCACTCGCGGCGTAAACGACGCTCACGTGCATTTTCTAAGCGGCGTACACAATCCTCTTGGCGTCAAGATCGGACCAAACGCTACCGCACAGGACGTCATCGCGCTCGCAAATGCGCTAAATCCGCAAAACGAAGCGGGCAGACTAAACGTAATCATTAGAATGGGCGCGGATAAAATCGGCGAGCGGTTACCGAAAATCCTACGCGAAGTAAAACGTGAAGGCCTAAATATCGTCTATAGCATTGACCCGATGCACGGCAACACGATAAAAGCCGCAAACGGCTACAAAACGCGCGAATTTGACAAAATCCTAGCCGAAGTGCAGAGCTTTTTTGAGATACATAGAGCCGAAGGTACGCATGCGGGCGGCGTGCATCTAGAGATGACGGGGCAGGACGTGACCGAGTGCACGGGCGGATCGTTTAAACTAAACGAGGATGATCTTGCGCACAGATACGAAACGCAGTGCGATCCGCGCCTAAACGCCGATCAGTCGCTAGAACTAGCGTTTTTAATCGCTGAGTTTTTAAAGAAAATTTAGCTTTACCGGGCGTAAATTTGATGAAATTTGCGCCTATTAAATTTGACGCATTAAATTTATCAAAATTTGGCGAGGCTCAAATTTGATTCGTAAATTTACGGAATTTAAACGAGTCAAATTTGCTCCAGCCCGCCTTTTGTCTTTCAAATTTGACCGCTTTTTCTGCTTTTAAATTAAATTTACCCCAAATTTCGCGAATTTCTTAAAATTTAATACAATTTTCGCTACATTAATGAAAAATTATCAAATCGGAGAGAAACAATGAGCGATGTTTACGACATTATCGTGATAGGCGGCGGCCCTTGCGGCATCGCGACCGTCGTAGAGGCGAGAGCCAATGGATTAAAAAAAGTTTTGCTTCTCGAAAAAGGCGACAATCACAGCCAAACTATAAGAAAATTTTACAAAGACAATAAGCGCGTGGATAAAGAGTATAAAGGTCAGGACAGCACTATTCACGGTATCGTGTCTTTTGAAGACGGCACGAAGGAGAGCACGCTTGATTATTTCGATAAGCTGCTAGACGAGGAAAAGATCGAGGCCGTGTTTAACTCCGAGGTCGAAAGCGTAAAGAAAAAGGACGGTTTGTTTTTCGTACACACCGCAAAGGGCGACTACCAAGCCAAAAACGTGATGATAAGTATCGGTAAAATGGGGCGCCCGAACAAACCTGATTACAAGATCCCGCCTTCGCTAAATAACGTTATAAATTTTAATCTAAACTCCTGTTCTATCGGCGAAAAAGTCCTCGTAGTAGGCGGCGGAAACTCGGCCGTAGAGTACGCTATCGAGCTATGCCAATACAACAAAACTACGCTGGCCTACCGCAAGGATAAATTTAGCCGCGTAAACGACGTAAACGTAACGGCGCTATGGGAACTAGAAAAAGCAAATAAGCTAAAAGTGCGACTAAACCACGATATCACCGAGATCGAAAATGAATCCGGACGCGTGAGGGTGCACTTTTCAAACGGAAAAATCAGAGTCTACGACAGGGTCGTCTACGCCATCGGTGGCTCGACTCCGGTGGATTTTTTACAAAAATGCGGAGTAGAGCTTGACGCAGATAAAGATCCGGTCGTAAATGAGCACTATGAAAGCAGCGTCGGCGGTCTATATATCGGCGGCGACATCGTGCTAAAAAACGGCGGCTCAATCGTGCTCGCGCTAAATCACGCGCATAAGGTAGTCCAAGACATCAAGGAAAAATAGAATTGAGAGCGTTAAATTTAGTCTTATTTTTTATCTGCGGTTGTTTGCTCACGCTGGGCGGATATTATTTGTATTTCGAGTTTACGAAGCCGTCTGCAAGGCCAACGGAACTCGCCGTGCAGATAATGAACGTCGAGGAGATACCTAAAAACGAGCGCGTAAATATCCCGATTAAAGAAAATTTGATCCCGCAAAGCCAAACCGCGCCGCAGGAGCAATACGCTAAAAATTTGGACGTAAACGATACGGACGCGCCTATTTTGGGTAGCGAGGCCGAGCTAAAAGAGCAAATCCGCGTCCTGCGCGCTCAAAATAAGCTGCTTTATGACGACAACGTCGATCTAGTCGGTAAAAATCTCGAAATCTCAAATCTCTTAAACGATCAACAAGCTGAGCTGGAAACCAGACGAAAACAAGCCGCCAGCGCTAACGACAAACAACGCCTAAGCGCGATCGACGAGCTAAACAAAAAACTAGCCAAAGCGCAGGAAGAAAACGAAAAAAATAAAAATTTAGAGCAAAATTTGACTTCGCTTCGCAGCGAGATCAAGACTCTAAAAGCCGAGCTTGAAAAAAAGCAGAGTGAATTTGACAAATCAAGCGCTAAAACGCAAAACGAAAGCCAAAATGCGCTAAAACGGCTCGAAGCTCAAAACGACGAGCTAAAAAACGAAGCGACTTCCGTTAAATCCAAATTTGAAAGCGAACTAAGAGCGGCGACCGAAGAGGCCGCAAAACTAAAGAGCGAAAACGCTAGACTTACAAACGAGCTAGGGCTAAAGGATACCGAGATAAAAAGGATCGCGAGCGAATACAACGCTCAGGCGCTAAACGCTCAAAATTTAACCAAAAGCAGGATTGCGGCTCTAGAAAAAGAGCAAAACGCGGACAAGAAAAAAATAAGCGAGCTTGAAGCAAGCCTCGAAAACGCAAATAAAAAAGCCGAGTCAAAAGCCAAACTAAAATCGATAAATAGTGAGCTAAATGCGACGAATAAAGAGCTAGTAGCAAAGCTTGAGAGAGAGAAAAAGGGCTTTGAAAAAGAGGTAGAAAAAATCCTAGCTATGCACAAAACGGAGTTTGAAAAGCTAAAAAATCAGCTCGAAAAAGAGCGTCAAGACACCGAGCAAAACGTAACCGAGCTAAAGGGTAAAATTTACGAACTGGAAGATCAGATCTCAAAAAAAGATAGTTCGTTAAAAAGCGCGGAAGCCAAGGTTGTCGATCTAAACGAGTCGCTAAATATCCAAAAAGAGCTGCTAGCAGACGAGATCGCCGCGAGCAAAAAAAATATCCAAAACTATAAAATTTTAAATAACAAAATCACGACCTTGGTCGAAAACAACATCAAAGCCGACAAGGAAAACAAAGAGCAAATAGATGCTCTAAACAAGCTTTTAACGCAAAAAGACGCAGAGTTAGCGACTCTAAAAAAACAGATGCAAGACGGAGCTAAAGATCTAAGCGACACGAAAGAAAATTTGGCCAAAACGAGTACGCAAAAAAACGTCGCAAAGGGCGAAGTGGCGCAGATACTAACTAAAAATGAAGAGCTGATGAGCGAAAATGAAAATCTAAAAAAGATAATCCAGCTAAATTTTAAAGCCGAAGTGCCTAAAAAGGTAGTTTTCATCGCTTCCGTCGAGTGCTCGGATATGAGCGCGGGCTCGGATAGGCCGACGCAGGTTTGCAAAAATAAAGTAAGCGATTTTTTGCAAAGCTATAATTCAAATTATTATTTTGAAATCACGCCGATAGTGAGCCGAGGTAACTTTATCGCCACGTCAAAAGCGGCAAAAGTAATCCCGCAAGATGAGCTAGAAAAGATCAACTCATACGCAAATTTCGGTATCGGCAAGGAGCGCGCCAAGGTCGCCGGCGAGATGATAAAAGACGAATTCGGCGACTTTTCTCGTATATCGTATAGTAACGACATTATAACGTCTCAAGATAAGCAAGGATTTATCATCAAGGTATATAGATGATAATCACTCAGCCCAAAAACGGCTACCGCTACAACAGCGATACGATGTTTTTGTACGACTTTATCCGTGAGGGCGGAGTGGGCGGCGAGGTGCTAGAGGTTGGCTGCGGTAGCGGGGTTTTGGGGCTGCTTTTAAAGCGCGATTTTCCTAAAATTTCGCTTAGCTTGCTTGATATTTTGGAAGCTAACGTAAATTTAGCCGCCATAAACGCTAGCCAAAACGGGCTTGAAGCCGAGTTTATAACGGCCGATTTTGCTAAATTTAAGAGCGAAAAAAGATATGATCTCATCGTCTCAAACCCGCCTTTTTATCACGACGGCGCAAAAAAAAGCGAGAACGAGCATCTGCGCACCGCTAGATACAGCGAAAATTTGCCCCTTAGAGAGCTTGTAAGTAGGGCAAATTCGCTCCTAAAGCCACGCGGAGTTTTTAGCTTTTGCTACGACGCTAAGCGTCTAGCTGAAATTTTGCTCTGTTTGAGCGAGTTTAAATTTACGCTTACTAGGCTTTGCTTCGTGCATCCAAAGGCGGACGCTGCGGCAAATTTAGCACTCATCGAAGCTAAAAAAAGCTCAAAATCCTTAGCTCAAATTTTGCCTCCGATTTTCGTTTTTAAAGGCGGAGTTTATAGCAAACAGGCGGCTGAAATTTTTGCCGCGGCAAATACGCAAAGTAAGGATGCGCTAGAGTGAGTTTGCTAAGACAAAGCGGCTTTGGTTATGAATTTGACGCTAGCAAGTGCGAGCTGTGCGGCGGTAAATGTTGCACGGGAGAAAGCGGCTATATATGGATAAGCTCGGCGGAAATTTCGGCGCTAGCGGAACATTTAAAAATAAACGAGGACGAGTTTAGATCGCGATTTTTAGATAAATTCGGATACAAATTTAGCCTCAAAGAAAAGCCCTATGAGGGCGGATTTGCGTGCGTATTTTTTGACGAAACGGCAAAAAACTGCTCGGTTTACGACTTTCGCCCGAGCCAGTGCCGCACCTTTCCGTTTTGGGACTATTTTAAGGATAAAATCAATGAATTGGAGAAAGAATGCGCGGGAATAAGGCGATTTTAAAATTTATATTGGCGGCTTTGCTTGTTTGTTTTGCTACTGCCAAAGACGGTTTTGACGAGAATTTATACGTTATCAAGGCGCTTTTAGCGGTAGAAAACGCCAGACACGACGAGGCGACCGAGCTTTACGAGCAGCTTTACGAAAAGACCAAAAACACGGACTATCTAAAAGAAGCGCTTAGACTCGCGTTTTTTTCTAAAAACGTAAATTTTAAAAGCATTTTAGCGCTCAGCCAAAAGGTGCTAAAAGACGACGTGGACGTGCTTCGTATACAGGGCGCAAATTTGATGAGCGAAAACAAACTAGACGAAGCGGCAAAGATAATGCAAGAGCTCGTCAAAAAAGAGGACGTTTCTAAAAACCACGTCATGCTCTCTGCCGTCTACTCGATGCAAAACGACAACAAAGCCGCTCTAGGCGAGCTCGAGCGTGCATACGAGCTAGATAGGAGCGTGGAAAATCTACTGCGAATAGTCGATCTTTTATACAATAAAATGAACGACAAAAAAGAGGCGATTAGGCATCTGGAGAGCTCGCGCCGTATCGACGGCTGCGAGGTCGAGACCTGCACGGCGCTAGTTGATATCTATGCACAGGACGGCCGCTACTCAGATATGATCGATGTTTACGAGGGGCTTTTTGAAGCAACGAAAGAAAAAATCTATCTCGAAAAAGCGCTTGGCGTCTACGTCTATCAAAAAAACTACGACAGTGCGATCAAATTTTTGCAAAAATACTCCTACAACGACGACGCTTTGATGGATCTTTACGCTGCGACGGGGGATTTTGCTAAGGCTTATAAAAAAGCGCAGGAAGCCTTTGATAAGAGCTTTAATCTCGAATATCAAGCCAAAATGGCGATATATCAATACGAAAGAGACACAAACAAACAAACCAAAAAGATAGATAAAGATAGCCTAAAGCAAGTCATAAATAACTTTGAAAAATCGGCCGTAAAGCTAAATAACGCGCTATATCTAAACTACTACGGCTACCTACTCATCGATCACGATATAGACGCGAAAAAGGGGATAGATCTGGTAAATAAAGCCCTCGAGCTGGAGCCGGGTTCGGTGTTTTATCTAGACTCGCTAGCATGGGGATACTATAAGCTTGGCGAGTGCAAAAAGGCCGACGAGATAATGCAACAAGTCCTGCACGACGATGAATTTGTAAATTCGCCCGAGGGCAAAGAGCACATAAATGCTATCAAAGGTTGTTTAAAAAAAGGGAAAAAATGATACTGGATCAGATAATTGAACGAACTAAAGAGGACTTGGCGCTGCGAAAATCGCAAACGCCTTTTGAAAAGCTGCAAGAGCTCGCGGCGAAAAATCCTCGCGAGATAAAAGATGCGGTAAAAGCGCTAAAAAGTAGCTCAGACGAGCCGTATCGCATCATCGCCGAGGTCAAAAAAGCAAGCCCTAGCAAGGGGCTGATAAGGCAAAATTTCGCGCCCGTAGAGATAGCCAAAGAGTATGAAAATGGCGGCGCAAACGCCATCTCGGTTTTAACCGAGCCGCATTTTTTCAAGGGAAATTTAGAGTATCTAGCCGCTATCAGACAGGCAAGCTTGCTGCCGCTACTTCGCAAGGATTTTATCATAGACGAGTATCAAATTTTAGAAGCGCTCGTTTACGGAGCCGACTTTATCTTGCTTATCGCAAAGGCTCTTAGCGCGGGCGAGTTAAAGCGGCTGCTTGATTACGCGCGATCGCTCGGGCTTGAGGCTCTAGTGGAGGCGCACGACAAAGAGGACGTAGAAAAGTCAAATTTCGCTCGCGCAAAGATAGTCGGAGTAAATCACCGAAATTTAAGCACGTTTGAGATAGAGATGAGCCTTTGCGAGAAGCTGTTTTCTAAAATCAAAAACGCAAGCGTCATCGTCGCCGAAAGCGGGATCTACGAGCATGCGCAGCTAAAAGAGCTTCATGCGCAAGGAGCCGACGCGTTTTTGATAGGCGAGCATTTTATGAGGCAAGAGGATTTGGCAAAAGCCGTAAAAACCGTAAAGGAGGGCTAGGATGGATCACATTTGCGCGCCGTGGAGGAGCGAATATTTCGGCAAAAAGGAGCAGGGCTGCGTCTTTTGTAACGTCGTAAATCATCCAGAAAAAGACGCCGAGACTGGCGTTTTATTTCGCGCGAAGCGGTGTTTTGGGATTATGAATCTCTACCCGTATACGCCGGGGCACTTTATGGTGATACCTTACGTGCATACCGATAATATCGAAAGCCTAGACGAGCAGACGTGGTCGCAGATGAGCGCTTACGTGCGCGAGGGCGTGAAAATTTTAAAACGCGAACTAAACGCGGCGGGCGTAAATATCGGGATGAATCTGGGCAAAGCAGGGGGTGCGGGTATCGCAGAGCACGTGCACTATCATCTCGTGCCGCGCTGGAGCGGAGATACGAACTTTATCACGTCTATCGCCGAAGTGCGCGTAAACGGCGTGCCTTTTACTCCGCTTTACGAGAAGCTTAAAGCCGCGTTTGCGGACGTTTGCTTTAACGAGCGGTAAATTTATTTTTACCAAATTATTTTTTGGTAGAATTATCAAAATTAAAAGATATTGAGGCATACGATGAGATTTATTTTGCCGATATTTTTGTCGTTTTCTTTTGTTTTTGCGGATTTTAGCTGCGATGACGCTTTGACCGAAAAGCAGCGATTTTTCTCGCAAAATTTAACCTTTTCGGGAGAATTTGAGCCAAACTGCAACGACTCTATCCTGGGGATAAAAGAGGCTCAAATTTTACTCTCGGCCGCCCAAAAGATCCGTGCCGAAAGCCTTGCTTGCGTCGGAAATTTGGCGACTAAAAATTTAAACGAGTTTAAATTTAAGATCCTAAAAGCCTCCTATGCGCCCGAAATTTATGCCAAAGAGCTAGAGAGTCCAGACGAATACGAAAAACTCGTATCGCAAAACAGAGCCAGGCTTCGCTACTGGGGACATCAAAGCCTAAGTAACTTCACGGTTTTTAAGGACTTTAACAAAGACTACAACGCCGCGCTTGAGCCGCTGGTAAGCTACTACAAATCAAATTTCAAAATAGACGAAGGCAGCGCGATTTATTACGCTTCGAAGGTCGCAAACGAGTTTTTAAAATTTGCCGCCGCGACTTTGCAAAACGGCGATATGGACGAGTTTGCAAGAAAGGTTAGCGACCCGACCTTTACAAAATACGGCATCAATGAGGCGATATATTCGGGCGCCGTCTCGCAAAGCTCGCTGCAAAACGCCTTTAACGCCGCGCTTCTTTACGAAAAAAGCGAGGATGTGATAAGAGAGTTTTTGCGCGCGGGGGTAAATTTAAACTACGGATTTGAGAGTTCTCTGTTTTTCGCGCTTAAAAATTTAAATAACGTAAAGCTTCTGATAGCTAGCGGAGCGGACGTAAACTACGAAAATCTGCTCGGCATCACTCCGCTTTTTAAGGCCGTGCAGCTAAACGACATAAATTTGGTCAAATTTCTGCTCAAAAACGGAGCGCTGGTAAACAAAAGGCTGATAGACGTGAGCACCAAGCTTGCCTATAGCTCAAATTTGAGCGTCCAACTGCCGAGCTTCGTGAAGCTCTGCGACTTTGACGCGGCGTCAAAAAGCGTACTGATGAGCGCGGCGGGTGCGGCGGACGTGGAGATATTGCAGCTTTTGGTGGATAACGGCGCGGACGTGCAGGCAGTTGATGATAACGGACTAAACGCCCTAGACTACGCGATTATCGGCAAAAAGGAGATCAACGCGCAGTATCTAAGGGCGATGGGGCTTGAGTCAAATTTGATCACCGAATAAGGAGAAAATATGAAAGGAACGGCTTTTATTACGGGAGCTACGTCGGGATTTGGCGAAGCGATAGCTAGGATGCTGAGCCGCGAAGGCTACAAGATCGTAGCGCTGGCTCGCCGTAAAGAGAGGCTCGAGGCCTTGGCTAAGGAGCTTGGAAATACGCATATCATCGTCGCAGATATCCGCGATAAAAAGGCGGTTTTTGACGGTGTGGCAAATTTACCGCAGGAGTTTCGCGATATCGAAGTGCTCGTAAATAACGCAGGCCTGGCGCTGGG
>CAUQOI010000032.1:0-18752 GCA_963519525.1 uncultured Campylobacter sp. | reverse complement strand
AAGCTAAACTCGAAGTTGTTTCGATCCACCGCGCCCACGCACGCGTCGCTATCGTAAAGCGCGAGCAGGAATTCCGCCATCTCCTCGCTTGAGTGGTAGCGCTTAAAAGCCACGTCGTAGTCGTAGCCCGCGTCATCCGTCGCCACGGGACCAAACTCCGTCCTAGTAGCGGCGGGAGCTAGAACTTTAGCCTGCATTTTGGCCTCCTTATCCTGCGCCAACTCGTGGTATAAACCCTCCGTAAAGGCGCTTACGAAAAACTTACTCGCGCAGTAGGTGACGGCGTTTGGCACCATGCTGTAGCCGCCCGCGGAGGAGATATTGATGAGCTGGGCGGGCTTATACTTGTAATCGCGTACGAAGAGGTGGCTTAACAGCGTGAGCGAGATGACGTTGAGCTCCAGCATCTGCGATATTTTGGATAGATCGCGCTCGCCGACCGCGCCGTAATCCCCAAAACCAGCATTATTTATGAGCGCCTTTAGCTCGTAGCTTTTTAGCTCGTCCCAAAGCGCTAAGACGTTCTCGCTATTCACAAGGTCGCAAATTTTAACGAGAGCGTCTGATTCAGGCGAAATTTTAGCGATCTCGTCCTTTAAGCTTTGCAGCAGCTCCGCTCTGCGCGCGATTATGATCAAATTTTCTCCGCGCCTCGCAAACGCCTTTGCCACGGCCGCTCCGATACCCGAACTCGCGCCGGTGATGACGATATATTTTTTCATTTTCTATCCTTTTTTAGATTATTTGGCTTGAAATTTTGCCGAAGCTTGCCGCGTATTTACGCGTGCGCTCGTCTTAAATTTACAAATTTGCCGGCATTTTGCGAGCGGTTTATTCCTCGCTTATGGGCGTGCGCTTGGTATCTACCGCTTTGCCGTCTAGATAGTACCGACCGCCGGCGACGTAGTGGAGCGTTTTTAGCTCGTCAGGGATCTTTTCAAATAGCCAGTGCCTACCGTCAAAGATCCGCTCGTCCGCGTATGCCGCGACGACCTCGCCGATGAAAAGATCATAGCTCTGCTCGTTGTGAGGCTCGGGGGTACGCTTGCAAACGAGCCATGCGGCGCAGCCCGCGATCAGCGGCACATCGAAGTCATCTTTATAAAAAATTTCCACGTTTTTCATCTTTTCCGCGTTATCAAAGCGCGAGTTGTTTTCGGCGCCCAGCTCGCTAACCAGCTCCGCCTGCGCGGCCGTGGGGATCTGCACGGCGAAATACCCGCTCTTTTCGATGAGCGTCCTCGTGTACGAGCCGTTATGCGGCACGATGGTAACCTTGTCGTAGTCAAGCGCCTGCGCCCACGTTATCGCCATAGCATTGACGTCGCCATCGTATTTGGCCGATACGAGCGTGGTTGCGCCTGAGTTTAGGATACGGTATGATTTTTGTAGATCGACTTTTATGATCGCCATTTTTGCTCCTCTGACCTGGTTTTTGTTAAATTTGCCCGCTTTTTTGAGCCGCCTTGGCGAGCTTTTCAAATTTGACTTCAAATTTACCTCGCCACGCCGGGCCGCCCTATCTCAAATCCAAAAACCGCAAATTTAGCTAAATTTATCGCGCTTTTTGGCAGTGCTCCCCGTGCGGCACCAACTCGCAAAGGCGCGCATATAGTCGCTTCACCTCAGCCTCGCCGGAGATATCGCGCAGCTCTTTTTCGTGATATTTAGCCAGCATGATGCAGCCTGCGAGCATATCCGTTTCGTGGCAACTTCTAACAAGCGCTTTTATCGCCTCCTCCGCCCCGTAAGGCATCGCCATCGTGCCGAATCTAAAACATCGCCAAGCGTCCATCTCGCACGCCTTGCGCATATAGCCGACCGCCTGCTCCGGCGCGCTGCTGCCGATCGCTAGCCCCAGATGCTCGCATCCTAGCGCCGAGTCCTTTTCGCATGCGGTTTCGTATAGCTTTTTCGCGCGTTTTTCGTCCTTACCGGGCGCGCCGTCAGCCTCAAGGCTCTTGCCGTACTGCACGCAAGCGTCCTGATAGCCGCTATCGCAAGCCGGGCTCAAAATCTCCCTTGCAGCGATGAAATCTTTGTTATTTATATGCATTTCGCCCGCCGCCGCGCATGCGTCAAATTTGCCGTCCTTGCACGCGGCGAGTAAAGTTTGCATCGCCTCGCGGATGTCTTTTTCGTTTTGCTTTTTGGCCTGTTTTTGGTAAAACAAGATCACGCGCTTGCAAGCTCTCGCGTCCTTTTGGGCGCAGGATTTTTTGAGCTCCTCGTATCTAGTGCTTAAAAACGCCTCTTTTTCGGGGCTTAGTTCGCCTTTTTTGGGCTCGCTGGCCACAGCTGCGATAGCAAAAAGTATCAACGCGATCAAGTTTTTCATTTTATTCCTTAAATTTATTTTCTTGGCGCCTTTGCGAGGCTAACGCCTGCGCCGATCGGTTCGCACAAGGCTTTTATCTTAAATTTATTTTTCAAAATTTCGTAGCTAAACTCGTCCGCAGCGTATCTTTTTATTAGTTTTAGCTTCATTGCCTTATCTTTCCAAGCTAAAACTGTTACTTTTATACTCGTAAAGTTTGCTACCATTATAATGCAAATTTGGACCTTTTTACAAGGCGCCGAGGATAATTAAAGGGCAAATTTGCCCTTTAAATTTAGTTTAGTAGAAGCGATTTTATATCGATTTTATGCTCTATCATCTTACTTTCAAGCATAAATTCTTGCGTAGCTTCAAGGGCTTTTATATCATCAGCCATGATCTTTGAGCTAAAGTCGTACTGAGGATACATGCTCTTTACCGCCTCTATGCTTAGCCCCGTCTCTTCAGCCGTAAATTTAAGCGCCTCGTCCTCGTTCGCCTTGATGTAGTCTAAAATTTCGTCCTGAGCCTTTTTAAATTTCTCAACTACGTCTTTGTGCTTTTTATAAAACTCTCCGCTTGTTGCCGTGACGATGACTGGAGTGATGACGCCTTTGCCGGTTGTGACCACATTTAGGCCTGATTTTTGAGCGTTATAAGCAGCAGGTCCTGCAAGAAGCGCTGCATCGACGCTGCCGTTTTCAACTGCGGCTTGCGCAGCCGGAATGCCCATAGAGATGAACTCTACGTCATTTATGCCAAGCCCTCCAAGCGCTAGATATCTAACCAAAAGCTCGTTTAAGATCGTGCCTTTTGGACCTGCTACTTTCTTGCCTTTTAGATCTTTTGGCGACTTTATGTTTTGGTCCTTAGAAAATATCACAAATGCCTCTGGCGCCCTTGAATAGGCGCTTATGATCTTTATATCAGCCTTATTTGCAGCCGCTAGTATAACCGAAGTGCCGCCCACGCAGTTTAAAAACTGGAGCGAATTTGAAGCGAGCGCTTGCGTTTGCTTGGCACCTGAGGTGATCTCGGAGTACTCGACCGGTACGCCAAAAGACTTCGCGTAAAAGCCTTTAAATTTATCGACGATCGATGGGACGTTTAACGGCGATTTGACGTAGGTCATGCCGATCTTATCTAAGCCTTCGCTTGCGTTTGCGACTAGGCAAAGCAAAGAGGCCGCACACAAAACTTTAAAAAACTTTCTCATATTTGCTCCTTTAAAAATTTTATAAATTATATAATTTTTTGCTTCATTTTAGTTTTAGTTATCATTTTTTATTCTAAATTTCACTCAAAATTTTGCGTTTTACGGCTATTAGCTCATCGCTTAGCAGATCTCTTGGCCTTGCTAAATTTGATAGGTCGTAGTTTGACTTTATCCCGCCTTTTTCAAGCAAGATGATCTCATCAGCCAAAAACAGCGCCTCGTCGATGTTGTGCGTGACAAAAAGGATGGTTTTGCCGGCTTGTATTTTTAAAATTTCAGCCTGCATGCTAGCTCTCGTAAATGCATCAAGCGCCGCAAACGGCTCGTCCATGAGGATCAAATTTGCCTCGTACGCAAGCACTCTAGCAAGCGAAACGCGCGAGCTCATACCGCCGGATAGCTGTGAAACTGTGGCAAATTTAAAGTCGCCAAGCCCTATCATAGATATCAGACTATCGATCTTTGTAGCCTCTATCTCATGCTTTTTAAGCGCAAATACGATGTTTTCATAGACGTTTAGAAACGGCATGAGGCGGGGCTCTTGAAAGACGAAGCCGATCTTTGCTTGCTCTTTAAATTTTATCTCGCCTAGGCTTACGCTTTCAAGGCCTGCTATGAGGCGTAAAAGCGTAGTTTTGCCGCATCCGCTCCTACCGAGTATGACGGTGATCTTATCTTTTTTTATGCTTAAGCTTAGTTCTCTCAAAACGTCGATACGCTTTTCACCGATATAAAAATGCTTGGATAAATTTGAAATTTCTATCATTTATCGCCTCGCAAAAGGCTAAATTTCGCTATCAAAAGCAAAAATATCCTATCTATGAGCACGCCGCAAATGCCGATCGTAAAAATGCCTACAAATATCCTATCCGCGCGCGAAAGCTCCTCTGCGTCAAGTATGAGATAGCCCAGCCCGCTTGAAGCCGCTATCATTTCAGCTCCGATGATCGCGCGCATGGCGTAGCCAAAGCCTATTCGCATACCGACAAAGATATCTTTTAGGGCGCTTTTTAGGATAATCTTATAAAAAATTTCAAATTTGCTAAAGCCAAAAATTTTACCAACCTCGATAAGCTTCACGTCGCAGCTCGTTAGCCCTTTTTGGATACTTAAAAACATCGGGAAAAACGAGGCTAGGATGATAATGATGATCTTTGGCGTCTCGTTTATACCAAACCAAAGCACCAAAATGGCTATCAAACTAAGCGGCGGGATGTTTCTAAAAAACTCTAGTATCCACTCGTAATAAACGCTGATCTTTGGTAAAAGCGCAGCTATACCGCCAAGCACGAGCGCTAGGGCAAAGGAGAGAGCATATCCTGCGAATATACGCTTAAAGCTGATGACCGTGTGCGTGGCTAGCTCGCCGCTTTGCAGCATGGCAAGCATCGTCTTAAAGGTCGTCACAGGGCTTGGCAAGATATATGGCGTGAAAATTTCTAGCTCGCAAACGACCTGCCAGAGGGCGAAGATCACGAGAACTAAAATGCTCTTTTTAAAAATTTCTCTCACAGCCCATCTCCGTTGTGACAGCCGTTTTCGCAGTATAAAAGCTCGATGATTCGGTAGTTTTTAAGCTCGCTAAATTTATATGAAAGAGCGTTTTGTATCTTTTCTTTATTGCCAAGGCTTAGAGTTTTTACGCCCAAATTTGCGAAAAATCCCGGCGGTATCGGGCTTTGCTCGATACTACGCATCTTTAAATTTATAGCGTTTTGCTCCCTAAAGCTTTTCCACGTCAAAAATGTGGTTCGCGCTAAATTTAGCCCTCTACCTAGCTCTGCTAAGTCCTCGCAAGGCGTCGTCACATAAAGCCACTCGTCCTCTTTTAGCTTTGAGCTAAGCTCTATGGCGCTTTCTATTAAAATGGGGTTTAAATTTGAGATAAAAGCGGCCTGCTCTTTGAAATTTGCCCTGATGAAATTTACAGCCCTCGGACAGCGACTATCAAAGATAAGCTCGCTTTGTGCAAGGCCGCTTTTATATGCGTTTTTTACGTTTTGGACGTGGTCTTTTTCGCACTCTACTACGTTAAAACCTTTGTCTTGCAAAATTTCTTTAAGCGCCGCAAAGTCGTAGATGTTTTTTACAACAGGATTTAGCCAAACCAGTTTTTTCATAAGAGCTCCCGTCAAATTTAAAAACAAAATGTAATAATTGAAATCAGAATTGTATCATTTGAAAGCAAAAAGACGGCTTTGGAAGCCAAATTTATAAGAAAACGGGTAGACTTTTACGTACGGCTTTTGCTTTTTCTGCGATTTACCACGAGTCTTAATATGCTTTTTCAAGCCTCATTAGCTCTTTTGGCACGCCTTCTCGGATGTTTTCTTTAAATTTAAGCCCAAAGCTTGCCGATAAATCAGTCAAATTTGACTAATCTTGCGTCGTTAAATTTGAATTCACAAAGCGCTCGCGAGACAAGCCGCTTTTAAATTTTACGACGGGAGCTACCGTGCGGGTAATGACCGAGCTAAATTTAAAAGCAGCGAAGTATAAACCAAAAAGACGAGCCGTAAATCCTCAAATCTAAACGGCTTGCCTTAAACCTAGCGCCCTCTCTGCAAACCCATCTCCCACGATAAACTCCGTCGTATATACCAGCGCGCGTCCTTCCTGCACGTCTTTGATGCGGATGATCAGGCGTTTATTGTTTTTATCGGCTGCGGCGCGGTGTTCGCCGATGGCGGCGCGGTAAATTTGCGTGATGAGATCCTTGCCCGTTTCGTCCAAATTTAGCTCTAACACGAGATCCTCAAGCTCTCTTTTGACTCTGCTTTCGCTAGATGCCTGGCCGTTTTGGTAGCTAGCGCCGCTACTTTCCTTGCGCTGTTTAAAGCTTCTGCTTTGGAAATTCATATCGCGCGCGTCCTCTAGGCTCACGACGTCGATGAGGTTTATGCGAGCGCCCTGATCGTCGCGGCTGTAGCGCACCTTAAATGCTAACGGAGCGTCCTTTTGCTCCTCGCTTAGGTTCTCGATGAGCCCTTTTTCGGAGTCAAACGCTGCGACCTTAAACGTGCCAAAAAGGTCCATAATGCTTAGCATCATAAACTCTTTGCCGGTTTTTTTGCTAGGGATTTTAGCGATCTCGGCAATCTTGCCGACGACTAGTATCTCGCTCGTTTTATCTATCTTGCCAAAATCTTTGCTAGGCGTGTGTTTTATCTGTTCGATTTGCTCTTTGTATTTTTCGAGCGGATGCGAAAAGTCCATGCCCATAGCCTCGTCAAGAGTCAAAATTTTATCCAAATTTATCCGCATAAACTGCCCGTCTTTGGAGTAACGAACCTTAAACGCATGCGGCAAATCGCGCTCATCGGCACTCATCGCTTCAACCGCACCAAGACTCCTGTCAAAGACCGCGATCTCGACCGTACCGTGGAAATCCAGCATCTCGATCGTGCCCATTTTTTTGCCGTTTTTCTTGCTGATCCTGGTGGTGAGATCCTCGATCTTGCCGACTAACAGCATCTCGCCGTTTTCCGGCAACTCGTCAAATTTATCGCTTAGCGTGTAGTTTATCTTTGAGATTTGCTCGCGGTACTCGTCTAGCGGGTGGCCGGAGAGATAGATACCCACGCTTTCTAGCTCAAATTTGAGCTTGGTTTTTAGCTCTAGCTCGGAGTCGTCGCGCACGAGACTAGTTTTAACCGTCGCCATACTCTCGTCGTCGCCAAAGAGACTCTCGGCCGCGTTTTTCTTGATAGTAGCTGCGTTTTTGCACGCCTCTACGATGTTATCTAGGTTGTTTAGCATCATCTTGCGCGTTAGGCCGAAGCTATCAAACGAGCCTGATTTTATCAGGCTTTCAAAGACTTTTTTATTTACCTTAAAGTTATCCACGCGCGAGACGAAGTCATCGATATCCTTAAACTCGCCCTTAGCCTGCTCTTCTAAGATATTTTCGATCGCCGCGCCTCCGACGCCCTTTATCGCGCCTAGGCCGTAGATGATGGCGTCCTTGCCGCCTTCGCTAACGACTGAGAATTCTTTGGCAGATTTATTGACCGATGGCGGCAGGATAGCGATATCTAGGCGCTTGCACTCGTCGATGTAGCGCGAAATCTTATCAGCGTTGGTCTCTTCGCTCGTGATGAGAGCTGCCATAAATTCGGCCGGATAGTACGTCTTCATATAAGCCGTCTGAAAGGTCACGTAGGTGTAGGCCGCGGCGTGGGATTTGTTAAATCCGTACGAAGCAAAGTGCAAAATAAGCTCAAACAGCTCGTCGGCCTTTTTGCCGTCTAGCCCCTGCGCCTGCGCTCCCTCGATAAATTTGCCCTTTAGCCTATCCATCTCCTCTTTTATCTTTTTACCCATCGCGCGGCGTACGAGATCAGCGCCTCCCAAAGAAAAGCCGCCGATAGTCTGCACGATTTGCATAACCTGCTCTTGATAGACGATGACGCCGTATGTGGGCTCTAGGATTGGCTGAAGCTCGGGGAAAATGTACGTGATAGGCTCCAGGCCGTGCTTGCGTTTGATGAAATCAGGTATAAGATCCATCGGGCCAGGGCGGTAAAGCGAGATCATCGCGATGATATCCTCGAAGCAGTCGGGACGCATATCGGCTCCGACTTTTTGCATGCCTTCGCTTTCTATCTGAAACAGTCCCAGCGTCTGACCGCTGCTGATCGTCTCGTAGGTTTTGGGGTCGTTTTTATTGACCTGCTCCCAGATTATCTCTTTGCCAAATCTCTTTTTTACGAGCTTTACGGCGTTATCTATCACGGTTAGAGTCTTTAACCCCAGGAAGTCAAATTTGATGAGATCCACGTCCTCTAGGTACTTTAGGCTATACTGCGTTACGAAGTGATCCTCCTCGGCGTTTGGCTGGCGGAAAAGCGGGGTTTTGTTCCACAGCTCCTCGTTTGAGATGACCACGCCCGCGGCATGCATGCCGGCGTTTCGGTTTAGACCCTCCAGATCAAGGGCGAATTTCCAAATTCTATTGGCATTTGAGTTACTTGCTATCAGCTCGCCGATCTTTGGCTCTTTTTCAAAGGCCTGCTCCAGCGTGATGCCTAGCTCGTCGGGGATGAGCTTAGCCATCGCGTCGGCCTCGGCGTAGGGCATATCGCATACGCGAGCGACGTCTCGGATGACGCCTTTTGCTAGTAGCTTACCGAAGGTTATGACTTGAGCCACGTTAAATTTACCGTACTTTTCGATGACGTAGTCGATGATCTCGCCGCGGCGGTTTTGACAAAAGTCCACGTCGATATCGGGCATGCTCACGCGCTCCGGGTTCAAAAAACGCTCGAAAAGCAGGTTATACGGCAGCGGATCCAGGTCCGTGATCTTTAGACTATATGCGACTAGGCTTCCCGCTGCAGAGCCGCGTCCTGGACCAACCGGCACGCCGCGCTTTTTAGCTTCGTTGATAAAGTCCCAAACGATCATCATGTAGCCCGGGAAATTCATCTTGTTTATGATATCTATCTCGCGCTGCAAACGGGTGCGATACTCCTCGTGGCGCTGGGCGGGGACGAATTTAAGCCTATCTTCTAACCCTTGCCTGCACTCGTGTTCAAACAGCACGCTGTCGTTTGGTATGCTGTAGCGTTTATCAGGCTCTGGCAAGCTCAAATTTCGCTCGGCTGCGTACTCGAGCGTAAATTTAAAATTTGGCGGCGTAGCGTCGCCTAGTTTGATCGTGAGGTCGCATTTATCTACGATTTCTTGCGTATTTGTGACGGCTTCGGGGATATCGGCGAAAAGCTCGCTCATCTGCGCGGGCGTCTTGACGTAAAACTCATGCACGCTATGGCGCAGGCGGTTTGGATCGTCGAGCAGTTTGTTCATCGCGATACACATGAAAACCTCATGCGCGTCGGCTCTTTGCTTAAACGTATAGTGCGTGTCGTTGGTTGCGATTACCTTGATATTTAGCTCTTTTGCTAGGCGCAGGATTTCATCGTCTATCCTACGCTGATCGCCGATGCCGTGGCGCATGATTTCTAGGTAAAAATCATCGCCAAAGACATCTTTATACCACAGCGCGGCTTCTTTCGCCGCCTCATATCCGCCTGCGCCGAAACGCAAATTTCGCTCGCTTTGGTTGAGGTTCCAGTTCACCTCGCCTTGCAGGCACGCCGAGGAGCAGATGATGCCTTCGCTGTGCTCTTTTAGTATCTTTTTGTTGATACGCGGATAATAATAAAACCCCTCGATATAGCTCATGGAGCTCAGGTACATCAGGTTTTTGTAGCCGATTTCGTTTTTGGCGATGAGGCAGAGGTGGAAGCGCTGTTTGGTGCTTTTATCTCCTAGCTCCTCGCCGTTGTGGATGTAGGCTTCGATACCGATGAGCGGCTTGATGCCTTCATTTTTCATCGTTTTATAAAAGTCTATAGCGCCGAACATATTGCCGTGGTCGGTGATGGCTGCGGCTTTGACGCCTTGTTTTTTTAGCGTTTTAGCTAGCTCTTTGATACGGTTGGCTCCGTCTAGCAGCGAATACTCCGTGTGCAGGTGCAGGTGCGTAAAATCTGTAAAATCGCTCATTTTTCGTCCTTTTTAATGCTTTTAATTTTACAAAAACTTTGCTTTTAGGCGGATAAATCGGTCTTGTTTAAATTTAGCTAGGCTCGGGAAATAGGCTGTTTGGGCGGGTTTTTGGCAAAATTTGAGCTCAAATTTGACGACTACGGTGCGGGCGACTTGATTTAAATTTACGGCTTCAAATTTAGCTTAAATTTGAACGGCAAATTTGACGTAGCCTCGTGGACGTAAATTTTGCTAAAATTCGGATAAATTTAGCAGGTAGCGGGAGTAAAATTTGAATACGGCAGACAAACAAAACTCAAATTTAAAGGGCGACTTTCAAAACTCAAATTTGAAAAATCTCGGCTCAAATAAATTTGCGAGGGATTACGATAAGGAGCCGCTCGTTATCAAAAGTTACGAGAGGTTTTTTGTTGCAAATTTACTTCCGTTTTGTATTTTCGCAACGGTCGTTATAATGCTCGGACTTGATTATTTTTGGCCTGAATTTGACAAAACGCCTCGTCAGATTTTAGTAAATAACATTATTTTGGGATACTTTATAGTGCAAGGGCTGCTATATATCATCATCTCGTATTATGTTTGCGTGATAAAAAATAGGTTTGAGGTGAAATTTACCTCAAATTTTATTTGCTTTTACAAAAATGATAAAATCGAAAGAAAATTAGCATCCTGCGATCTAAATTTATCTAAGAGTTTTTGGCTGATGCCGTCTTCGCGCATTATAGAGATTATTTTTATACTCATGTGTATTTTGGTTTTGTGCATAGGCCTTTGGTATTTTATTGTTATTCCTATTGCGCTTAATATTTTATTTAAGCTATTTTTTCATATCGTTTTTTCTGGCAGATTAAAGGGGTTTTCAATATTTTCAGCAATTGTGATTAACGGCTTGCCCCAAAGCGATCAACAGCTTCAATATTCTGGTTACTTAGCTGGGCTAGTAGCAAACAAAAACTATCTTTTATACATAATCGATAAGAAAGCTTATATAGAAGTAAAGGAGTATTTTGAACAAAAAAGCAATATCGAAATAGATGAAATTAAAAAATATTATTTTTAACGGACCATTTTTAAGCCAAATGCTCCATATCGTCAAATTTATCGTTTCAAATTTTATCGGCTAAATTTACCTTTAAATAACTCAAGCAAATTTGACAGAGTGTCGCATTTTGATGCTTCGAGCCCGAGCTTAAGAGCAGCAAATTTATAGTGGATTTTGGCGCCGTCTTTTATGCTGACGGCAGGTGCGCTCGAGCTCTTGGATAGCTTTTTGCCCTCACGTGAGAGCAAGCCGTGATGGATGAAATTTGCATTTTCAAACCCGTAGCCTAAGATCTGCGCCGCGTATTTTTGCGCAGCCGAGCACGCGAGCAAATCCTCGCCTCGCACGAGCAAATTTATGCCCAATATCTCGTCATCCACGAGGCTAGCGAGATTATACGCGGGCGTGTCGTCCTTTTTCCAAACGACGAAATCGCCCAAAATTTGAGCCAAATTTATGCTTTGCGTTTGCGAGAATTTTTCCGTTTCAAACGCCGCTTCGTCCGTCAAATTTAAGACGCCCAAATTTGCCAAATTTAAAAAACTTTCGCCCGAATTTCCAGCGGTGTTAAGGCTAAATTTCTCGCCGTCTGATTTCTCTCTGTCCGAGCCGACCAAATTTGCCGAATTTTTTAAACCGTTTGCTGTGCCGTCTTGTGCTTTTTGCCCACTACCGCAAAGCCCGCCCGCCAGGTTCGCCTCTCCTCCGGAGCTGCACCCCAAAGCATCAAAATTTATCAAATTTTGCCCGATGCAAATTTCCGCCCCGTCAAGGACGCGTAGCCGCATAGCCGTTTTGTCTTTTTTAAATTTAAGATTTTTCTCCGCACAAACCCGCATGTAAATGCCGTTTTTAAACGAGTTTTTCATCGAGTGAGAGCACTCGCAGGCGTAACAAGCGCCCTTTTGCTCGAGCGTTTTTAGCGCGTTTTGGTAGGCGCCGAGGCGAAATTTGGAGCTAAATTTGGTTTCAAATTCCCTCACTCCGCCGGGTCCACCGTCAAAATCAATGCCCAGCATATCAAGCACGCGAAAGATATTTTCCACGTATTGCCTGCGGTAGCGCGGCAAGTCGTAGTCATCGATCCTTAAGTACAAAATCCCGTCAAAAGCGCGCGTAAAAAGATAGGTCAGCAAGAAGTTGTAAACGTTGCCCGCGTGCAAAAAGCCGCTTGGCGTCGGAGCGATACGAGATGTGGTTTTTTGGTTCATTTGGAGTGAAATTTGGTTAAAAAGCTTAAATTTAAAAATTAGTTAAAAGCCGTCAGATTTGACGGCCGGATTATTCTTTAGGTTTAGATTCGTTTACTCTTAGAGCTCTGCCGCCTACTTCCTTGTTGTTTAGCGCTTCGATCGCTTTTAGCGCGTCTGCATCGTTTTCTATCTCGACAAATCCGAATCCTTTTGAGCGATTCGTGTCGCGATCTTTGACGATTTTCGCGCGTTTTACTTCGCCAAACGGCGCAAATGTATCCTTAAGCTCTGCCTCAGTCATGCGATATGACAAGTTACCGACGTAAATATTCACAGTAACGTTTCCTTAAATCAAATTCCCGATAAATCGGTTAAGAGATGATACCTGAATTTAAATAAAAAAGCTAGATAAAAATTGATATTTTTATAATTTTTTGTAAATTTAAACCTCAAGAAACGCTTTTAAAAATTTATTTTTTATTTGGCGGTTTTTGACTAGGTAAATTTTGCCGTAAATTTAAGGCGTTTTGGTTGTGAAACGTAGGCCGATCGGCGCAAATAAATTTTAATTGAGCTAAGAAGCGCGATTTTATAGGCGGTTTATATAATTTCACGGCCGCAAATTTAACGTTTGCATGCTTTAAAAATTTGGGTAGCCGCGCCTTCGCCAAAAACAAAACGCGCGGCCTTCATTAAATTTAAACCATCAAATCGTTATTTGACAAATAAGAGTCCGTTTTTCACTTCGTTATAAACTTGCTCGCCGCTTAAAATTTTAACAAGCTCCAAGGCAAACTCCATGGCGGTGGCGGGGCCCTTTGAGGTGATGATATTTCCGCTTTGCACGACGTTTTTACCACTCACGTATGTTCCGCCCTCGACGCTAGCCTCGCAGCTAGGATAGCATGTATACTCGCCCCTCATGATCTCCGCCACTCCAAGAGCTATCGGCGCGGCGCAAATGGCGGCGACGAATTTGCCTTTTTTATCAAACTTTTTGATCGTCTCTCTCATTTTTAGATTACCTGAGATATTCGTGACTCCCGTATACCCGCCCGGCAAAACCAGCATATCGTACTCCTCGACTTCGAGGTCATAAAGCGTCATATCGCAGACAAATTTCACTCCGTGAGCGCCCGTGATAGGTAGCTTGTCAAGTCCGACTATATGAGCCTCCACGCCGCCCCTCCTAAGCACGTCCACGACACTAACGCCCTCTATCTCCTCAAACCCGTCAGCAAAAATCACGGCAACTTTTTTCATAATTTTCTCCTTAAATTTTCGGATTATTATACTCTCGTTTGCTAAATTTGCGCTATAATCGGGCCACTTTAAATTCGAAAGGAAGGAAAATGGAAGTAAAGATTACGTATTGCAATTCTTGAAACTATAGACCGGTAGCTTCTCGTGTAGAAGATGAATTTTTAAGTCAAATCCCAGGCGCTAAAATTAGCAAAATCGTCGGTAGCGGCGGAAACTTCATAGTTGAAGTAAACGGAAAAGTAGTCTTTTCTAAAAAAGATCTCATCGGCACGGACGTAAATGCCCTGCCAAATCACGAAGAGATCGTTGCTTTGGTCGATAGCGTTAAAAAATCAGCCTAAAGTCTAAGCCGAGGCTTAGGCTTTGGCTTTTATTTCTTCAAATTTTATCTCGTCTTTTTCATATTTTTTAAGCAGCCAGTTTATACGTCTCTCAAAAATTTTCCATCTAGCTTCGTTTCCATATTTTTGAAACAAATTTAACGCTTGGCGGGTCAAAATTTCTTGTTCATTCTTTATGAGTAAATATTCAAAAAGCTGGTCAATCACCGCTAGACCGTTTCGCTCCAGCATCAAATCAATCAAATTTCGTTCGGTTTTTATCTCCTCAAAAAAACTAAATACCGCTCTTAAATCGCTCGTTAAATTTTCGCAAAGCGCTGCCGCGTCGGTACTTTCGTTGATTTCATAGTAAGCTGCTTTGGAGTCTATGATAGATGAAATTCTATCCCTAAAATGGCATTCGTATTCTTTGGGTTTTAAGACGGTTTCTTTGCCGGTTGCGGCGTCGATAAATGCGCCGTAAATGCCGCAGTTTAAGTAAAATCTAGTTTCAAATGCGGTATTGCCGTTGCTTTTTTGAAAATTTACGACGTATATAAATTCGGGAGTATTTTTGTAGAAATTTAGCCCGTTTTTGGTAAAGCCGTTATCTTTAAACAGCGGCTTTACTTGGGCTATAAGCTCGTCAAATTTTGCTTTCATCAAATTTGACGACTGTGATTATTTATTTGCGCGCTCGATGTATTCGCCGCGGACGGTATCTACGCGGATAACCTCGCCCTCAAGCACGTGAAAAGGTATCTGCACGACCGCGCCGCTCTCAAGCGTAGCGGGCTTTTTACCGCCCTGAGTATCGCCCTTGAAATTCGGCGGAGTCTCGACGATCTTTAGCTCGACGACTTGCGGCACTTCTACGCCGATAGCCTTGCCGTTGTGAAACAAAATCTCAACCATCATGCCGTCTATCATCCATTTTTTAACATCGCCTACGTCCTCGTCGCTGATCGCTACTTGCTCGTAGGTCGCAGTATCCATAAACTGGCAGAACTCGCCGTCGTCGTAAAGATACTGCATCTCTTTTTCTTCCAAATTCGGCTGATCGCATTTGTCGCCCGCGTGGAACGTCTTTTCAAGCACTTTGCCGTCGATGAAAGATTTGATTTTCGCGCGAACGAAAGCCGCGCCCTTGCCAGGTTTTACGTGCTGATACTCGACGACTTTATACGGAACGCCGTCTAGCTCGATCTTTAGTCCTTTTTTTAGGTCGCCCATAGAATAGGTTGCCATTTTTTCTCCTTGTGGTTTTAAAGGGTGATTATATCAAAAAAGCTTTTAGTTTAGTTTAAGAAGCGGCGAGGCGGCAAATTTGACCGCGCCCGCCGAAGTAAAACTCAAATTTAAGGCTTAAATTTGAACTCGCCTTTTTCCTTGCTTCGCTCGGACTGCGAGTGGATTTCCCTCTTCATCTGCTCGCTTACGCTAGGATCGTCTTTTTGAATCTTTTGAAATTTCTTTTTTTCGGTCAAAATTTTCTCGAAATTTTTCGTAGTTTGCTTTTGCACCTGACTTTCACAACCCGTAAGCAAAAGCAAAATCGGTATAAAAAGTAAAAATCTCATATTTAAGCCCTCCTTGAATTTAAGCCCGCATTAGGGCTTAAATTTAGACAACTGCGTATTTTGCCCATACGCAAACGTCAAGATCGTTTAGCTTAGCTAGCGTCTCTTTGGTTATCTTTTCGTCGACCAACACGACCGCGAGCGCCATACCGTGATCATCGCGTCCTAGGCGGAAGTCGGCGATATTGATCTTTTCTTCAGCGAGGATAGACGAAATTTTAGCGATAACGCCCGGAACGTCGTTGTTTTTAAAGATAATCATCTTGCCTTTAGGCTTAAAGTCTGTTTTAAAGCCGTTTATCGTCACGATGCGTTGCTGATTTTCTCCAAATACCGTTCCGCCGATCGTCACGACGTCGTTTTCGGTCGTGATACGAACGGTGATTTTATTTTTGAAAATACTATTGCCGCCGACGCTACTCTCCGTCGTTATACCCTTTTCGTCGCACAAAAACTTAGCGTTTACGTAGTTTATCGTATCGCCCAAACTCTCTTTTAAAGCGCCCACGATCGCAAAGGTAAGCATAGAGTTAGCGTACTCGCTGATAGGGCCGTGCGTCTCGATACGGATAGCTTTGATAGCTTTTTTGTTGATCTGCGCGGCAAGGAAAGCCATCTTGCTCGTAAGCTCGATATAAGGCTCTACAAAAGGCGGCAGGTCTTCCGTTTTTATCGGTAAATTTAGCGCGCTAGGATAGCTGATGCCGCGAGCTGCTGAGATAGCCTGCTCGGCTGCGGCGATAGCGATATTAGCCTGAGACTCCAGCGTATTTGCGCCAAGATGCGGCGTGACGCTGACATTATTAAGCTCAAGCAGCGGATGATCCGTCGCCGGCTCCTTCTCAAACACGTCGATACCGGCAAACGCTATCTTACCGCTTTTTAGGCCGTTATACAGCGCCTCCTCGTTGTAAAGGCCGCCGCGAGCGCAGTTTATGAGGCGCACGCCATCCTTCATCTTTGCGATCTCCGCCTCGCCGATCATGTTTACGGTTTCTTTATTTTTAGGAGTGTGTATGGTGATGAAATCGCACGCAAGGATATCGTCGAAATTTCGCGTATAAACGCCGCCCATATCGGTTACTTTCGACGGATCGATATACGGATCGTAGGCAATGATTTGCATACCGAAAGCCGCAGCCCTAGTAGCCACGCGAGAGCCGATGTTGCCAAAGCCGATGACGCCTAGAGTCTTGTTAAAAAGCTCGACGCCGTACCATTTCTCGCGTTTCCAAATTCGGTCGATTTTTAGATCGTTGTGAGCGTACGGAAACGAGCGGGCGGCGGCTAGCATATGAGCCATCGTTAGCTCTACCGCGGCGATCGTGTTTGCCGTAGGGACATTCATCGCGATTATGCCGCGTTTTGAGCAACCGTCGATATCCACGTTATCGACGCCCACGCCCGCGCGCACGAGAGCTTTTAGATTTTTAGCCGCATTTAAAAACGCCTCGCCGACTTCGGTCGAGCTTCGCGTGATGGCCACGTCAGCCTCGCCTAAGATCTCCAAAAGCTTGTCTTTAGGCATACTTACCGCATCGATTACTTTTATATCCTCTTCGCGATTTAAAATTTCAAAGCCGACTTTATGTATTGCGTCGCACACTATTATCGTTTTCATAGCTTGATCTCCTTGAAGGTTGAGCGTATATCATACGCTTTAAGTTCGTTTATAACGCGGTTTAAAACGCCGTTATCTTGCGTGTTGATGTAAATTAAATTTTGTGAATTTTCTTTTACTACGCTAAAATCTACGGGTATGTTTTTTAATGTTTGAGTAAGGCAAAACATCGAATAGATATCGTTTTTATCGATCATTAGCTGATAGGCTGTTTTTATAACGGATTTTGAGTCGTCTTTAAATTCTACAAATATCTCGTTGCTTGCCAAAGCATATTTTCTAGGAGCTAAATTTGCCATCTCGCCGACCCAAGAAGCTGGGCCGCTAGACAAATTTTGCTCCTCGTTATTTTGCGATATCTTTAGCTCCGCAGGCACAGGCTCTTTTAAATTTACATCCGCATACTTATACAGCAAAGCGCCGCATATACAGACGAAAATCAGCACAAAAGCCATCGCGCCCCAGAGCAGATATCGCTTCATTTATTTACGATAGCTGCTCTTTGATAATGTCGCCCAAAGTAACCTTATCGTCGCTATTTATCTCGTTTAACACCTCGCGCTCTTTTTGTCTCGCAAGGCGTCTTACGCTTAGGCGGATTCTATTTTTCTTCTCGTCGATAAAGGCTATCGCTGCTTCAATATTATCGTTTATGTTTAGACTTTCAGCGCTTACGCTACCGAGGTCTTCTTTGCGAATGAGCGCATCGACGTTATCGCCAAGCTCTACAAATACGCCAAAATCTTTAATATCGCGAATTTTGCCCGTCACAATGTCGCCTACGTTAAATTTCTTTGCATAAGCTTGTACCGGACTTTGTTTTAGATCTTTTTGGCTAAGCGAAATTTTTTGCTCATTAGAGTCGATTTTGATGATTTTGACTTCAATCTCATCGCCTACTTTAAACAAATCTTTGCACTTGTCGTTTCTATCCCAAGAAGCATCTTCGTTGTGAAGCAAACCCTCTACTCCGCCGATTCTAACAAATGCGCCAAAATTCGTCACGCTAGTAACTACGCCTTTAGTAACGTCGCCTTCTTTAAATTTGGCCTTAAATTCGTCAAACGGTTTTTTGAGCAGATTTTTTAGACTCACTCTTAGGCGGCGATCTTTCGCGTCTATCTCGATAACCTCGACGTCAAGCTCCTCGCCCTCGCTGATGTGATCTTTTGGATTTTTTATATTTTTATCCCATGAAATTTCAGAGATGTGCAAAAAGCCCTCTATATCATTACCAAGATCGACAAATGCGCCGTAAGGCTCTATGTTACTGACCGTTACTTTTATGGTGTCGCCCACTTCTAGACCGTCTTTTATCTCATCCCATGGATCGGGAGTTGCAGCCTTGATAGATAGAGACAGGTGCTTTTTCTCATTATCGTATTTGATAACTTTTACTAAAACCTTATCGCCCTCTTTGTAGATAGAGCCAGGATTTACCGGTCCTTTATAGCTTATCTCGCTGTAGTGTACGAGTCCGTCCACTCCGCCTACATCCACAAACATGCCATAGGTAGTTATTTTCTTAACTATACCCTCTATTACGTCCGTATTTTCAGCGACTGCAGATATTGCTTCTCTTTTTTTCTTTCTGTCTTCGTCGAGTAGTTTTTTTCTTGATACGATGATGCTTTGCTCGTCTTTATCTATCTTTATTACTTTTACTTTAAAAGAATTTCCGATTAAA
>CAUQOI010000031.1:0-18875 GCA_963519525.1 uncultured Campylobacter sp. | reverse complement strand
GCAAATTTGAGCGACTTTGGCGATATCGTCGTGGACGTGAGGATCGTCGAGCTTAAAGCAAATCTAAGCGGCTACTCCACGGACAATCTAAAAGGCTCGGCAAAGCTTGCGATAACGGTGCATAGAGGCGATCAAACTATCACTAAAAACGTCTCGCAAGAGCAGACTAAATTTGCCCCGATCCACACGAGCGGCGCGTTTAAGAGCTTTTTTGACGAGCTACTACAAGACATCGTAAAACGCGCGGCGATCCAGATCCTAAAAAGCTGATGAGATGCGCTAACTGCGGGCATCTGAGCCTAGCCGTGATCTGTAAAATTTGCAAAGATCACCTGCTCTCCTCGCCCGCAAGGACGCGCGTTTTGGACGGCGATTTTAAAATTTACAGCTTTTTTGATTACTCCGAGATTAAAAACTTACTCCACTCAAAGCACCTATTTCACGGCTCTTTCATTTACGGCGCGCTCGCAAATTTGAGTTTTAAAATTTTTGCTAGCAAATTTAGCTTCGGCTCTCCCGTAAACGCCGTGCCGATCGATGATAGAGCTGCCAGCGGCTACTCGCATACGGCGATCTTGGCTCGCGCGTTAAAAAGCGCGGAAATCCGTCCGCTTTACGCCTGTTTGCACGCAGGCTCAAACGTCAGCTATCACGGCAAAGACCTAGCCTTTCGCCTAAAAAATCCGAGAAATTTTAAGCTCTTAAAAACGCCTAAATTTCCCGTTATTTTGATAGATGATATCGTGACTACGGGCACTACGATAGACGAAGCCAGACGGACGCTGCAAAAAGCCGGCTGCGAGGTACTTTTCGCGCTAACGCTTGCGGATGCGAGATACTAAAAGATAGCGGTAAATTTAGTAAAATTTAGCATTCTAAAAATAGCAAAATAAAACCCCAAATTTCGGCTAAATTTAACCTAGTCAAGCTATGAAAAAGCATATCTATTTAGCAAGTTTTTATCAAATTTAAGCTAAAATCGGCAAGTAAATTTTAAGGAAAAATATGGAAAATATATTTGAAAACAATCAAGACATCCAAACCGTCGACATCGAAGAGTCGATAAAAACGAGCTACCTCGACTACTCGATGAGCGTCATCGTCGGTCGCGCCCTGCCTGACGCTAGAGACGGCCTAAAACCCGTTCATAGACGCATCCTATACGCGATGAACAACCTCGGAGTCGGCAGCCGCAGCCCGTATATGAAATCCGCGCGTATCGTGGGCGACGTCATCGGTAAGTACCACCCGCACGGCGATACGGCCGTTTACGACGCGCTCGTGCGTATGGCTCAGAAATTTTCCATGCGCTATCCGGCGGTCGACGGCCAAGGCAACTTCGGCTCCATCGACGGCGACGGCGCGGCTGCGATGCGTTATACCGAAGCTAGGATGACCAATCTCACCGAAGAAATCTTACGCGATATCGAAAAAGACACGGTTGATTTTATCCCAAACTACGACGACAGAGAGACCGAGCCAGACGTCCTACCTAGCCGCGTGCCAAATTTGCTGCTAAACGGTTCTAGCGGTATAGCAGTCGGTATGGCGACGAATATCCCGCCACACAGCCTTGATGAGCTAATCGACGGGCTTTTACTCGTACTTGAAAATAAAAACGCGACGCTAGAAGAGGTTATGCAGTACATAAAAGGGCCGGATTTCCCGACGGGCGGGATAATATTTGGCAAAAAAGGCATCATCGAGGCCTACCGCACGGGACGCGGCCGCGTGAAACTACGCGCCAAAACCCACATCGAAAAAAAGCCGAACAAAGACGTCATCGTCGTAGACGAGCTGCCGTATCAGACGAACAAAGCCCGCCTCATCGAGCAGATCGCCGAGCTGGTTAAAGAAAAACAGATCGAAGGCATCAGCGAAGTGCGCGACGAGTCCGATAAGGACGGCATCCGCGTCGTCATCGAGCTAAAACGCGACGCGATGAGCGACATCGTGCTAAACAATCTCTTTAAATCCACGACGATGGAGAGTACGTTTGGCGTCATAATGCTTGCGATAAACAACAAAGAGCCGAAGGTATTTAACCTAATCGAGCTTTTGAAGCTATTTTTAAATCACAGAAAAACCGTCATCATCCGCCGCACGATATTCGACCTGGAAAAAGCCCGTGCCAGAGCGCATATTTTAGAGGGCCTAAAGATCGCGCTAGATAATATCGACGAGGTGATCGAACTCATCAAAAATAGCGCCGACACGCCGAGCGCTCGCGAGGGCTTGGTAGCTAAATTCGGCCTTAGCGAGCTACAAGCAAACGCGATCCTAGATATGAGGCTAAGCAAGCTAACGGGTCTTGAGCGCGAAAAACTAGAGGCTGAGCTAGCCGAGCTGATGGCCGAGATCGCGCGCCTTGATGAAATTTTAAAGAGCGAAACACTGCTAGAAAAACTAATCAAAGACGAGCTGCTTGAGATAAAAAATAAATTTAAAGTGCCGCGCATCACCGAGATCGTCGACGACTACGACGATATCGACATCGAAGACCTCATCCCTAACGAAAATATGGTCGTAACCATCACGCACCGAGGCTACATCAAGCGCGTGCCGAGCAAGCAGTACGAGAAGCAAAAACGCGGCGGCAAGGGCAAGGTCGCGGTAACCACGTACGACGACGACTTCATCGAGAGCTTCTTTACGAGCAACACTCACGATACGCTGATGTTCGTGACAGACCGCGGACAGCTATACTGGCTCAAAGTCTATAAGATCCCTGAAGGAAGCCGCACCGCAAAAGGCAAAGCGGTAGTAAATCTCATCCAGCTACAGCCTGACGAAAAGATCAAGGCGATCATCCCGACGACTGATTTTGCCCAGAGTAAATCGCTCGCGTTTTTCACTAAAAACGGCATCGTAAAACGCACGAATTTAAGCGAATTTAAAAATATCCGCTCTATCGGCGTGCGCGCTATCAGCCTAGACGAGAACGACGAGCTAGTAACGGCTCTCATCGTAGAAGGCGAGGAAGAGCCGATAAATCTAATTGACGAGCTTGGCGTAGAGACCGAGATAAACGAGATAGAAGCGATAGAAGCTCAGATCGACGAAGAAAATAACGAGGAAAACGACGAGAACGCGGCCGAAGGAAGCGACGACAGCGAAAAGATGCTGTTTATCGTGACCAAAAAGGGAATGTGTCTCAAATTTAAACTCAGCAAAGTCCGCCAGATGGGCAGGACGGCTCGCGGCGTGACGGGTATTAAATTTAAAGAAGCAGGCGACGAGGTCGTAGGCGCGGCCGTCATCGAAAGCAACGAGCAAGAAGTACTAAGCATATCTCAAAAAGGCATCGGTAAACGCACTACCGCAGACGAATACCGCTTAACAAATCGCGGCGGCAAGGGCGTAATCTGCATGAAGCTAACTAACCGCACCGGCGATCTGATCGGCGTCGTAATGGTCGATGACGAACAAGATCTGATGGCTCTAACCTCAAGCGGCAAGATGATACGCGTCGATATGCAAAGCATCCGCAAAGCAGGCCGAAACACCAGCGGCGTCATCGTAGTAAACGTGGACGGCGACGACGTAGTAAGTATCGCTAAGTGCCCTAAAGCCGACGAAGGCGAGGATGAGGGCAGCGAAGATACGCTAGAAAATTTAGAATGAATTTAGTGTTTTTGGAATACAATTTGCTAGTAAATTTGCAAACAAAAAAACAACTAAATTTAAAGGTTCAAGAATGAAAAAAATTACATTCGCGGTTTTGGGCGCGGTAGCCTTTTTGACGAGCGGCTGCTCTTTTAACAGCCCTTTTGCCTCCGACGAGACCACGTCGGCGAAGCAAGACATCGTCATACAAAAGGTCGATAAAGAAGACATCAGAAGCGTGATGAAGCAAGAAAAGATGATATACGACATCGAGCAAGTCGATGCGGTATTCGGTGCCGTGGGCGAGGGCATCGCTCCGACCAATACCGTCTCTCACGCGCAGTCGCTAGCCCTAGCTAAGCGCGCAGCCATCGCCGATGCGCACAGACAGCTAGCCGAGAAGCTCTACGGAGTCAAGATAAACTCCAAAGATACGGTTAGAGACGCGATGCTTAGAGACTCCACTATCACGGCTCAGGTCGCAGGCCTCATCAAAAACGCTTCCATCATCGAGCACGACTTTAAAGACGGGCTCTACCGCGTCAGAATGGAAATGAAAATAGACCAAAGCAAGTGGCAAGAAATTTTTGCTTACTGATTGCCGCTGCGGCGCTTCTCTACGGCTCGGAGGAGTTCATCCTCTGGGCCAAAATCTCCACTAAAAATCACACCGTAGTTTACGACGATATCGCGCTTTCAAAAGCAATGGTTCTAAGCGAGCTAGAGTACGAGTATCTATGCGAAATAGACGCCTCCAAGCAGCCTGCGCAAAGCTCGCTAGAGTTTTTAAATTTACATAAAAACGAGCTTTTCGAGTGCTTTTTGCCTTATAAATTTAAGGTCGAAGATCGCTTCGTCCAACACAACAAAAATATGAACTCCGCAACCGATCTTACGCTATTTCCCGTGCGATTTACGGTGAAATTTAAGCCCTCTTCGGCTATCATAAGCGTATTTAAAAACAAAGAGTAAAAGATGAACATCGTAATAGTAGAAGACGACATAAATATGCGCAAGTCCCTAGAGATCGCGCTTGGCGAATACGACGATCTAAAAATCAAAAGCTACAAAAGCGCGGTCGAGGCGCTTAAAAAAATGGGCGACGACGTCGATCTCATAATCACCGACATCAACATGCCCCAAATGGACGGGCTGGAGTTCATCAAGCGTCTGGAGGGCAAATTTGACGTCATCATAATGACGGGCAACGCGACGCTAAACAAAGCCATAGAGAGCGTGCGCCTGGGCGTCAAAGACTTCCTCACAAAGCCTTTTGACGCGCAAACGCTATATGAGGCGATAAAGAGAGTCGAAATTTTACGCCGTAAGCTACCCGCGGCAAGCCTAAAAGCCGCGCAAAACGGGTCAAATTCGCAGGCCGATTCTACTGATTTCGTAGCTAGCTCGCCCGCGCTTGCTAACGCGTTAAATTTAGCTTCGCGCGTCGCAAAAACGGACGCCTCGGCGATGCTAATGGGCGAAAGCGGCGTGGGCAAGGAGCTGTTTGCTAAATTTATCCACAAAAACTCGCCGCGCAAGGACGGTCCGTTTATCGCGATAAACATGGCCGCGATCCCCGAAAATTTGATAGAAAGCGAGCTTTTCGGCTTTGAAAAGGGCGCATTTACCGACGCCTCGGCGATGAAAAAGGGGCAGTTCGAGCTAGCAAGCGGCGGCACGTTATTTTTAGACGAGATCGGCGAGATGCCGCTAAATTTGCAGCCAAAACTCCTACGCGCGATCCAGGAGCGCGAGATTACGCGCCTTGGCGCTACAAAGAGCGTTAAAATCGACGTTCGCATCGTATCCGCGACGAATGCGAACCTGCCCGCGATGATTAGCGAGGGTAAATTTAGAGAGGATCTGTTTTACCGTCTAAACACCGTGCCCGTCGCCATCCCGCCACTAAGAGAGCGCAAAGAGGAGATCTTGCCTATCGCAGAGCGCTTTTTAAAGCAAAGTTGCGAGGAGTTTAATCTCGGCGCAAAAAGCTTTTCCGAAGCGGCGGTAAAAGAGCTTGAAAACTACGATTTCCCGGGCAATATCCGCGAGCTCATCTCCGTCGTGCAGCGAGCGGCGATACTGAGCGAAGGCGAGGAAATACAACCCGGCGATCTTTTTTTGCAGGCTCGCAGCAGAAAGTAGCTTAAATTTAAGCTTTACGCGAGTAAAATAAGCGAAATTTTATCTTAAATTTTAAATTTAGTCGGCCGAGACGGCGACGCTGAAAATGCGATGTGCGGTTTGGTAAATTTGAGCCGGTGAGAAATAAAATTCAATCGCAAATTTGAGTTAAATTTAATTGGTAGGAGCGGTCGCGGATAACTTTCTGAAAAATCCAAATTTAGTCCGCGAAACAAGTTTGGTCTTAAGCGCGCGATTCAGCTGACGAGACTAACCGCAAGACGGCTCGCCGTCTAAGAAACAAACAAAATTTAGTCCGCAAAGCCTGACGAGTCTTTGGCGCCCGGTTAAGCCAAAGAGGCTCGTAGCGGGAGTTTTGCCGACCGAGAAGTAAAACCTAAACTTGGTCCGCAAAGCCAGACAAGTCTTTAGTACGGGATCCAACCAATGGGGTTGGTCGCAGGGCGGCTTTGCCGACCGAGAAGTAAAAACAAAGGAGTCTAAAATGAGAAAATTTAACGTTGCCGTCGTAGGTGCAACCGGTGCAGTCGGAGAGGAGCTTTTCCGCGTCATGGAGGAGGTAGATTTCCCAGTCGGCGAACTACTACCGCTAGCAAGCGCGAAAAGCGCGGGCACCCAAATAGAGTTTAAAGGCAAAAACCACAAAGTCGTGGAGCTCACCGAAACGGTTTTTGACGAGCATGAGATCGACATAGCGTTTTTTAGCGCGGGCGGATCGGTGTCCGAAAAATACGCCAAATTTGCAGCCGCCAGCGGCGCCGTCGTCATCGACAACACCAGCCACTTTAGGATGGACGCGGACGTGCCGCTAGTCGTGCCTGAGTGCAACCCGCAGGACATCGCGCAGTGGAAAACCCGCGGCATCATCGCCAACCCGAACTGCTCGACCATCCAAATGGTGCAAATTTTAAAACCGCTGGACGATGCGTACGGTATCAACCGCGTGGACGTCTCGACCTATCAGGCGGCTTCGGGCGCGGGTAAAGAGGGTATGGAGGAGCTAGTCGTGCAGCTGCAAAAGTTTTTCGAGTTTAAACTCGACGAGTGCGAGCCGAAAGTCTTCGCGCACCAGCTAGCCTTTAACGTCATCCCGCACATCGACGTATTTTTGGACAACGACTACACGAAAGAAGAAATGAAAATGGTCAACGAGACCCAAAAAATCCTCCACAAAAATATGGAAGTGAGCGCGACCTGCGTGCGCGTGCCGGTGCTTCGCAGCCACTCAGAGGCTATCACGATTCATTTTGACAGAGACGTGGACGCCGCAGCCGCTCGCGAAATTTTGCGCAAAGCGCCTAGCATCGTAGTCGTGGACGAGCCAGCCGCGAAAAAATATCCGATGCCGAGCATCTCAAGCGACACCAACGAAACCTACGTCGGACGCATCAGAGCGGATAACTACCGCAAAAACGTCCTTCATCTGTGGTGCAGCGCCGACCAGATCCGCGTGGGAGCGGCGACCAATGCCGTAAGAATCGCGCAAAAATGGATAGAGATGCAGGAATAATCGGGCCCGCGTTTTGTTTAAATTTACCGAATTTGCGCTTTAGTTTTGGCGTAAATTCGGCTAAAATTTGACTATCTTAAAATATAAAATCGCGTTTTTTTGATACGAATTTTCCACTAGCTTTTTAAATTTGACGCATAAATTTACCCGCACCTTCACAGAGCAAACCGCCGCAAGCAAACCGTACCGTCAAATTTACGCAACCAAATTTAATAAACTCAAATTTGACTCGCCCGTAAATCCGCTACGGTCCGCTGCGGCTCGCCCAAAAGGGCATTATAAACCGCGCGAAACTCAAATTTACCCCCGCCCGATAACAACCCAAACCGCACGCGCCGACTCTAATCCACGCCCTAGCTTTAAGGAAAATATTATAAAATACGCGTTTTATTTTTCAACAAAGGAAATTAATGCGTAAAGCTTTTGAAAAAATTCTGCTCTTTAGCAACAACTTCACACTCCTGCCAGTAGTCTTTGGCTTGCTCGGCGCGATCGTACTTTTCGTTATCGCCAGCTACGACGTAGGCAAGGTTTTCATCAATGTCTATCACTACTTTTTCGGCGATTTTCACCCCGAGAACTTCCACTCCGACGTCGTCGGCGAGATCGTGGGCGCGATCGACCTTTATCTCATGGCGCTCGTGCTTTATATCTTTAGCTTCGGCATTTATGAGCTATTTATCTCCGAGATCGAGGAGCTTAAGAAGTCCAAGCAGAGCAAAGTCCTTGAGGTGCACTCGCTAGACGAGCTCAAAGACAAACTGGGCAAAGTCATCATCATGGTTCTTATCGTTAACTTTTTCCAGCGCGTTTTGCACGCAAATTTCACCACGCCGCTTGAGATGACCTATCTCACCGCCTCGATTTTAGCGCTTTGCTTGGGACTTTATTTCCTACACAAAGGCGAGCACTGAGGCTTTTTGCGAGCCTGACTTCGGGCTCGTTTTTTTAATTTTCTCTTCAAATTTTACCGCCGTGCCGCATGTGAATAACTTTTAAATTTCGCCTTTCTCATTAAGTTTTATTTCAAAATTTCCCCAAATTTAAAGCTATATAAATTTAAGTTCTATTTTAGCGATAAATGCCGATTTTAAGGGCTTTAGAGATTAAATTTAAGATTACAAAATTAACCAAAATAATATAAATTATTTCACTTTTCACTCCGTGAAAAAAACGTGAAAAGTTACGTTTAATTTCAGTCTTTTTTGAGTAAATTTGACGTAGTCAAATTTGAGCGGCACGACCCGCATCTTTACGGCATAAACCAAAATTGATTTGAATTTTCGGGTTATAAATCGGGAGTTAAATTTGATGTCTCAAAGGATAAGTATAAATTTAAAAACGGCGCAGACTCGTCGCATGCGCCGTCAAGGGGTAAATTTAATCAAAATCGGCGACCAAAGCGCCGCCTAAAATCAGTCAAATAGCGAATTTACGCTTTCGTTATGATACACGCGTCTGATCACTTCGCCAAAAATCGGAGCGACGCTGAGCACTTTTATCTTTTCGTTTTCCTCGCGTAGCGGTATCGTGTCGGTTACCACTAGCTCGTCTAGCGCGCTATCTGCTAGGTTTTCGTAGGCTTTGCCCGAGAGTACCGCATGCGTGCAGCACGCCATCACCGAGGTTGCGCCGCGCTCTTTAAAGACTTTTGCCGCCTTTACTATCGTACCGCCCGTGTCGATCATATCATCGACTAGGATCACGTCCTTGCCCGCCACGTCGCCGATTACGTTCATTACTTCGCTTTCGTTGGCTTTTTCGCGGCGTTTATCGACGATGACGATATCGAGATTTAGGGCTTTTGCGACGCTTCTAGCGCGCGCAACGCCGCCGATATCGGGGCTAGCGATGATTGGATTTTTTAGATTTTTGTTTTTGATGTGGTCGTTAAAGATGATCGAGCCGTAGAGGTTATCTACAGGGATGTCGAAAAAGCCCTGAATTTGGCCTGCATGAAGGTCGATCGTGACGACGCGATCGATGCCTGCCGTCTGCATCATGTTTGCCACGAGCTTTGCCGTGATAGGCACGCGAGGAGCGGCTTTGCGGTCTTGGCGCGCGTAGCCAAAATACGGCACCACCGCCGTTATTGAGCTAGCCGAGCTGCGCTTAAGCGCATCTGTTAGGATCAAAAGCTCCATCAAATTTACGTTTGCCGGCGCGCAGGTAGGCTGGACGATGAAAATATCCTTGCCGCGCACGCTCTCGCCGATCTGTACACTGATCTCGCCGTCGCTAAAGCGCTTGATCGTAGCTTCGCTAAGCGGAAGCGATAAATAATGCGAAATTTTCTTTGAAAACGCCGGATTTGCGGTACCCGAAAAGATTTTGTAACCTCTCATAACGATTAACCTTTATAAAATTTTTATCTAATTTTACCGAACTAAAACTTAAATTCGTAGATTTTCGCGGACGAATTTTTTCTTTGGTCGGCTTGCGTTTCGGTTTTTAACGCGCTAGTTTGGGCTACCCGCGAACTATTATTTTTAAAAATTTCGCTACGCCGACCGCCTCGAGGAGGCTATTTTTTAGGCAAATTTTACCTCTACTTTTAAAATATCGCGAATTTATCTCGCGTCAAATTTAACCGAGCCAAATTTAGTATTTTCGCGGTGCGGGTCTAGGCGGGTCAAATTTGCAAATTTATCCGCAAGATACTTTTGGCGTAAGCAAAGCGGATAAACGATTACGCACCCAAAATCAAGCAAAACCATACGACAAAGGCCGCGGCTACGCAATTTTAATCCGCCACGCCCATCATCACGCTTGAGTATTCGCCCTGTTTGACGTCCGTTTTTTCGGGCTTTTTAATGACCATCCTATCCTCGGCCAGTCCAGCCTGCGCTAGGGCCGCCTTGATAGCCTGAGCTCTTGCGTTAGCGAGATCTAGCAGCTGCTCTTTTTTCACCTCGATGCCTTTTAGCGCAGCCTCCCGCAGCGCCTTTTCGTCGGTACTTTTTTCTTTAGGAGCTAGCGACGCTAGCGCTCCTGCGTAGTCCTTGCCCGTTTGCGCCATCGTTTGGCTGATTTTTTCGTTTAGTTTCGCGTTTTTTAGCGCAGTTACGTCCACGTCCGAGTAGGCGGGCGTGATGCTTAGCTTCATCTTAGGCTTTGCCGTCGTTAGCTTGATAAAGTCGGCTATTTTAGCCTGCTCAGATACGATTAGCTCGGCATTTGCGGGCATAAAGTCGATAGTGTTTAGATCCTGGCTACTTAGTCCTAGCATATTACCCAAAAATCTAAACGGGGCCAGCGTGATGTCGGCAAATAGCTTCTTGACCGCTTCCCAGACGATACCGCCGTATTTAAAGTCCGGGTCATTTAGGTCGCCCTCTACCGGCAGGTCGATGTTTATCTGGTTGTTTTGATCGCTCAGGATCGAGATAGCAAGCGATAAAGGCAAATTTACCGCATCTTTTGACTCGACCTTCTCGCCTAGAGTGAGCGTGTCTAGGTTTACGACGTTGCTACCGTTTAGCTTAGAGTCCATAACCTCGTAGTTTAGGGTCAAATTTAACTTGCCTTTTTCGATCTTATAGCCCAAAAACTGCCCGCTATAAGGCGTCACGTCGACTAGATCGATGTCTTTAAAGCCGAGCTTAACCTCCGTACTCTTTTTAGGGTCGTACGGTAGTAGCTTGAGTCCGATCTTACTAAAGCCGCTCTTGCCGACTACGCCCTCAAAGGTACCCATCGTCGGGCGAGTGCTGTCGATATCCATCAGCACGCCTTCTAGCTTGGTGATCTTAGTCGCAAACGGCATAAACAGCGACGCGTCGGAGAAGTCCACGTCGCCGTTTTCTACAAGGATGTTCTTGATAGCAAAGTCAAACTCGCCCTCTTTTTTCTGCTGTTTTGCTGCCTCGGCGGCCTTTTCGTTTTTAGAGGCAGTTTGTTTTGCGTCCGCATTTTGAGCGCTCTCGCTCTCGCTCTTTTTCACTAGGCGACTTAGGTTAAATTCGCGCTCTTTATTTAGATGCGTCTTTAAAAACGGCGCGCTAAGAGTCACGCGCTCTAAATTTAAGAAATTTTTCGCAAATGAAATTTTAGACAGTTTTAGATTTTTAAAAGCAAACACCTTATCGCCAGAGCCGTCCGCAAGCTCGATATTTGCGATATTTGCCTTACCGCTTACGGAGGCGTCCGCGGCGTATTTTACGTTTAGCTCGGCGTTTAGCTCGCCGCTTTTTAGGCTCGCGTCCATATAGTTTTTAGCGTAGACGAAGTAGCGAGGCAAATTTGCGTCGTTTAGCTTTACGTCCGCTTCGATATTTAGGGGTTCTGGCGTGATTTTGCCGTTTAGCGCCAAATTTAGCTTTTGCGAGCTTTTCATGTCGATTTTGGCGCTCACGGGCGAGGCGAAATTTTCGCTGATATTTTGTAAATTTATATTTAGCCCGTCAAATTTGTGCGCTATCTTTTGCCCCTCAAAGATATGGGTTATACCTATGTCGGCGCCCGTAACGGCGACGTTTTTGACGCTAAATTTAAATCCGCTCTTTGTATCTTGAGCGCTTTTTTGTTCGGTTTTTTGGCTCTTTTTTGAGGCGTTTTTTTCGGCCGTTTTTTGAGATTTGGCAGGTTTTTTCGCGCTTTCGGTTTTATTTTTTGCATTTGATTTTTTCGCGGCTGTTTTTTCGCCGTTTAGTCCAAGCTCGCTAATAGCGCTAAGCTCGCCGTTTTCTTTTAGCTCGGTTGCAAATTTAGGCTTATTTATACTGACGCTTTCGATGCGTAGCGCCGTTTTGGCTAGATCTAGATCCGCATCCTTTACGCCGATTTCAGCGACGGCGGCGATCTCTTTATTTTTAGTTTTTAGCGCGATTTTTTGAGCTTTTATTTCGCCGATAGAGGCTGTGCTGGCGTTATTTTCCAGCGTAAATTTAGGCGCGTTTATGATGAGCTTTTCTAGGCTTGCCGCGCCGTTTTTACCGACCGGGGCGGAGGCTGCGTTAAGAGTTAAATTTTTTAGGCTAGCTGCGATATTTTGCCCGTTTATTTTCGCGCCCAGCTCGCTTGCGTTTGCGTCTTTTAGCTTTATCTCGCCGACGCTTTTTTCGGTCAAATTTATACCGCTAACGCCTAGGGTTTTTAGCACTGCAGACGCGTTTATATCGCCTTTTTCATTCACATCCGCCTTGAGCGCGACGCCGCTTAAATTTAGCGTGTTTAAATTTGCCTGCGCCTCGCCTTTAAAGCTCGTATTTTTAAATTTTATCTCGCCGATATCGGCCGCGAAGCTTCTTTTTTCACTAACGTCGGCATTTACCTCGATGGCAGGCAGTTCAAGCTCCTCTAGGCTCAAATTTTGCCCCTCTAGCTGCGCCTTAAACGACTTTAAATTTAAAGCGGTGCTTTTTAAAGCAACCTTGATAACGCCGCCGTCCGCGCTTAGTTCGTAGCCGGTTTTCGCATTTATAAGCGCGCTATTTATGCGCAGATCTTGCGTGTCGATGAAGCTAAGAGCGACGGGGCGGACGTTAAAGTCCTTTAGGCTAAGCTCGCCGTAAACGCGAAGCGGCGCGAGGTCGATCCCGCCCTGCCAGTCTAGCTTTTGCGCTAGCGTGGAGTTTGCGTCAAAGACGTGCTTGCCAGCGCTATTTTGCTCGGTATTTATACCAGAGATTTCGTAGTTTATGCCCTCAAATTTGGCGCTAAAAGGCTGTTTTAAACTCTCGTCCGAGTAGGCAAACGAGCCGCCGATTATCTTTGTGCTGTTTAGAGCGAAATTTATGCTGCTAGTTTCGTTATTTTCGGTGCTAGTAGCGTTTGACTCGCCTAAAAACGTAGCTAAATTTAGCGTGCCGTTTTTATCTCTAGAGATATTTACGCTTGGGCTTTCAAGGCGTAAAATATCGACTTCTGCGAGCTTGTTAAATAGCGAAAAAGGCTTAAGCTTGACGTCGATTTGCTCCGCGCTAAAAAGCGGCGCGGTCGTGTTTAGTTCGGGGCGCGTGACGTTTAGCTCGAAGGTAAAGGGGTTAAATTTAGCCTCCGCCACGCTAAGGCTCGCGTTCATATCCTTTAGCTTTGCGGGCAGGGTATTTTTTAGCGCGTAAGGTACGCCTAAAAAGCCCGCAAGCGTGTAGATGAGCAGCAAGCCCGCGAGCGAGCCTAGGATAATAAGAGCGATTTTTTTACTTTTTTGCATAAATTTGCCTCAAGTTTTTTGGTGGATTTTACTAGGATTTTGATTAAAGGGCGGTTATCTTGGTGGGTTTGAAGGTCAAATTTGAGGGTAAAATTTGGAGATATTTTGAGATTTGAAGCGGGCGTCAAATTTAGCCCGCAAATTTAGCTTTAAAGGCCAAATTTACGGGGCTAAATTTGTAAATCGCTCAAGCTCGGCATTTTTTAAACCACCGAGCCTAGCGGTCAAATTTACAGATCGGTAGCGACGTCGTTTTCTACCTTGATCGTCACGGTTTGAGCTACGCCGTTACCGTCGTTTGAGCTACCTGTAAACGATTTATGCGTAGCGTCAGATCCGTCCGCACTCCATTGACCGCTCGATTTTGATTTTACGGTATCGTCGCTGCCGCCCTTGATCTCTAGCGTATTGCCTGATGCACCAAGGTCTAGCACGTCTTTTGGATCGACGTTTAGCACGGCGTTATTTACGGCGCTTACGTCGACCGAGTTTATATTTTCCGCTACTTTTGCGATCTTTGATAGATCGATGTTGCCGTCTCCGTCTAGGCTGTTTACGACTATGTTGCCGCCGTTGTTGGTTGTGGTCATCTTAGTGTCTTTGCCGGTACCCAAACCGACGCTCCCTACGGTCGCGCCGTCTTGAACGATGAGCGTATCGTCGTGATTGCCCGTTCTTACGGCGTTTACTACGGTGCCTGCGTCTTTTACGATGACGGTATCCTCGGTATTTCCGCCTGTGTTTCTATCGTCTCTAAAGTCGACGGTCGTATTTATGACGTTCACCTTCGCTCCGCTTTGAACGACGATAGTTTGCTCGCCGCTAAGTCCGTAGGCGTATAGAGCGCCCCTTACCTCGGCGCCGTCCTCGACGGTTATAGGCGCGTTGCCGTTACTTTGTATTCCGCCCACGCTAGTGCCCTCACCCGAGACCGTTACGGTACCGTTTCCGGTGTTTGCGCTAACTGCATGCTCGATATAGGCTTTGTTGTCTACGCGTATAATATCATCGCCTGCGTGACCGCTAACCGAGTGCGCTCTCGTGCCGCTTCCGGTTACGGTTATCTTATCGTCGCCGCCCCAGCCGGCTATGCCCGCATTTACCGCATGTGCTCCGTCGCTTAACACTATCTTGTCATCGCCTTCGCCGCCCGTGATGCTTCCGTTTACTCTAAGCTCCGGAGTGGTTAGCGCTTCGCCTACTACCGTTCCGGCGCCGGTTACGGTTATCTTGTCTTCGCCCGCGCCGCCTTCTACGGTTTTCTTGACTTTTGATCCGCTTGTTACATCGATTTTGTCTGCACCGTCTCCGCCTCTTACGTACTCATTTACGACCGCACCGTCTGAAATTTTGATAGTATCATTGTCTTCATTGCCGTCTACGCTACCGGTTACGACTGTGCCGGCTCCGGTTACGGTTATATTATCTTTACCCCATCTTCCGACTATGCCGTCGACCTTAGCCTTGTCGCTAACTAAAATAGTATCATCGCCGCCTCTACCGTTTATCGAGCTAACATAGGTTTGAGCGCCGGTTACGGTTATAGTATCGTCTCCAGAATCACCCCTTACTTCTCCCTCTACGTTTGCGCCATTTTTTACAGTGATGATATCAGCGCCGTCTCCGGCAAATATATGTTTCGCACTGGTTCCCGCACCGCTTAAAGTTATAGTATCGGCATCGGCGCCGCTGTCTACTATATCCAAAGCCGGATTTACCTGCTTTTCGTATATATCATTCATAGTTTTGGTATCGCCTCTTATCTGCCCTATTACTTTAGCGCCGCTTTCTAGGGTTATGGTATCCTTTCCGGCCTCCCCTAATATATTGTTTATCGAAGAATTTCCTTTGGCAGTTATCACATCGTCGCCTGCGCCGCCGCGGATGTTTCCTCTTACCGTAGCGTTTTCGACGTTTATGGTATCTATACCGTCATTGCCATACACGTTACCTACGGTAGCGTTATTTTTAACGTTTATAATATCTGTGCCGTCGTTGCCTTCTATAGTAACGACCTTGGCTTTGTTTTCGACGGTTATAGTATCGTTGCCTTTATCGCCTTTTACTTCTTTTACGTAAGTATTTTCTCCTGAAACCTCGATAGTATCGTTATCTAGATCTCCGCTAACGTAGCCTTCTACTCTAGCGCCGTTTTTAACGTAAATTTTATCGTCGCCGTGTCCGCCTTCGATTTTTTCTGCCACGGTAGCGTTATCTACGGTAATAGTATCTACGCCTTTATCGCCTTGTACGGATTTTACTTTGGCTTTATCGCTGATCGTTATCGTAGAGTCGCCCGAGCTTACGTCGCCGACGCGAGATACTTCGGTATTTTCTCCGGTAACGGTTATGGTGTTATTTCCGGTTTCGCTATACATGCCCGCATTGGCTCCGTAAACCCAGCCGGCTACTTTAGAGCCGCTCTCTACGGTGATAGCATTGCCGCCTTGATCTCCGGAAATATTTCCTTTTACGTTAGATTCGTTTTGCACCAAGATCTTATCATCGCCCTCTGCGCCTACTATAGCTACTCTGAACGGGTTTCCTTGGCTATTTGTAGCGCTTTTACCCTCTACCGTAGATTTATTTACGGTTATATCGTCTTTTCCGCCCTCGCCGTAAATAACTCCGCCGATAGTGCTCTCCGTGATATTTATAGTATCCTTGCCGTCTACGCTACCGTCTGTAACGTTTTGTCTATGATCTGCGTCGCCGAATACGTTTTTCTTCACTTCGCTGTTTAATATATTGATCTCGTCATCGCCTCTGCCGCCCCAAATTTGACCGTTTACGGTTGAATTTTTGATAGTGATCTTATCGTTGCCGTGCTTGTTGTAGTCGTTTTGAGCCCCGCCTAGATAGCTATCCGCGTGTACGCCTTGGTGATTATGCGAAAGATCGGACGATTGTCCGGTTACTCTATTGACGTATACGCCGTAAAAACTATCCGCTCCGCCTATTTCGGAGTCGGTTATTTCTATCTCGTCGCCACCGCCCTCGGTCAATATCCCGCCTACCTTAGAGCCGTTTTTGACAAACACCTTATCGTCGCCGGAATTTGTAAAGATAGTTCCTTTTACGGTAGCGTCGTCTACGGTGACTTTTTGATCATCCCTACTATCTATATCTATATCAAAAGCAACGGTAGCTTTATTTTGAACGGTTACGTCGTTTTTAGTCTCAAGCGTTCCGCCGCCGTTAGCTTCTCCAAACTTATAGCCTGTTATTCTACTTACGCTAGTATCTGTTCCATCAACTACTACTTTGTTATTTCCGGTGCCTAGTTGTACGCCGGCGTCATACTGATCCTTGGCCGTGCTAGAGTCTCGATCTCCTACGGTAGCGCCGCTTTTTATGTTGATGATATCATCGCCGTCGCCGTCAAAGATAGCTTTTTTGATTACGGCTTTATCGCTAACGTTTATCGTATCGTCACCGCCGCCTGCAAAAACGCTGCCTTGTATCGTCGTATGTTCGCCTTCTATATTGATCTTATCATCTCCGCTGCCGCTATTTACGTTATTTAAAATTTCGGCTCCATTTTTAACGGTAATCGTATCGTCTCCGGTTCCAGTCGAAACCATATCGACTTTAGCGCCGTCCACGGTGATATCATCGGCCTTGTCGGAACCGAAAATTTTAGGTTTTACGGCGTTGTTAACTTTCACGATAGTAGTAGTTGCAGGATCATATCCCGAAGTATCGGTAGTTTCACTTGCTACTACTAGCTTTTTAGCTTGATCAGAGCCTATGATTACGCTCTTATCCTTACTTATATACCAACCGTCTTGAATGTCAAATTCCTCGGTGTTGTAGTTTAGATAAGCCTTTTCAAAAGTCTGCGAATTTACGGTTTTGTTCTCTTTAGTCACGGTATATCCGCCCGGGATCGCCGAGCTAAATAAAGAGCTCGTATTGGCCGTATTAAAATCTGCATACGGAGCCGCTACTTTGCCGCTCACAGCACTGTCTAAGGCCTCGAAGTATTCATTTGATTTATCTAAATTTGTGGTTCTAACAGCTGCTTTAGCGCCTGTTTGGCTGATCTCCGCATCATACGCCGATGACGGGATTTCGATCTTTTTCAGATCTAGTTGAGGTTCCGCTTGCGACTGCTGAGAACTAGCGCTCTCGGAGGCACCCCTTGCGGCTGAGCCCTGATAGGCGTTACTGCTTTGAGAGCTTTGGCTAGCTCCGCCTAAATCGCCGTAAGTAGCGCTCACGTTTGATATATGACCGCCCTGAGTAAAAGAGACTTGGCTTAGACTAACGCCGTCTCCGCCGGCAGCGCCAGCGCCGCCCGCTGCGGTCGCTTCTAGATCTTGCAGTTCGGTTCCGTTAAGCAATGCTTGTTGCAAAGCCTCAACGTTAGCCATCGCAGACTCGTTTCCAAAGCCCTCGTTTACCGCCACGCTTTGGTCTAGCACTAGCGTATCTTTGCCTAGCATTACGATATCTTTGCCGTTGTTTGCCGAGATTACGATCTTAGACGCCGCGTCCTCACCGACGACGCTCTCGCCGAGATAAACTAGATCTCCTACGTTTAGCTCTCTTTTTACGCCGTTGCTACCGATAGCTACGACTTTACCCTCTATACTTTTTATTATTCCTGCTTGAGTTGGCATAAAAGTTCCTTTTTGCGTTTTAAATTTGTGCGGATTATATAGTTATTTGAAGATTTTGTATATTGTACCAAAGTACAATGAGTTAAATTTTAGAGGCGTTGTAGCCAAATTTAGAGGCGCAAATTTAACTCTGCACCCCTCAAATTTAGCCTAAATTTTAAAATTTCTTCTTTCTTACGTCCGCGACGATATTTTTAGCCATATCGTCGATCTGGCGCGTTATGTCGTTTGTCGTATTTACGATAGAGATATTTTCGTGCGTGATGTTATCTATCGCAGAGACCGACTCGTTTATCATATTTATCGCGCCGGTTTGCTCTTTTATGTTTTCGCTCATATCGTTGATGCTTTGGGCTAGTACGTTTGCGTTAGCTTCGATTTCGCCGAGCGATTTTTGAGTGCGTTCGGCTAGCTTTCTAACCTCATCGGCTACGACGGCAAAGCCTCTACCGTGCTCGCCTGCCCTTGCTGCCTCAATAGCTGCATTTAGAGCTAGCAAATTCGTCTGATCGGCGATATCGCGGATGATCACGATGATATTTTTGATCTCTTCGCTTTGGCGAGTTACGTCCTGCGCTTTTTGACTGATGGCATTCATTGAGCTGCTCATCTGTTCAACCGCTGCGGCGCTTTCTTGGATGGAGTGGGCTTGTTTGCTTGCGCCCTCCGTCAAATTTCGCATAGAATCGGCCAAAATTTTAGCCCGCTCTTCTAGCATCTGCGCCTCTTTTAGATTTTCTTTTAGCATATGACTCACGGCGGCTCCGGCACTCTCTATTAATAAGATCATATCTTTTAGGTCGATTTCTAGCTCCTCTTGCACCTAGACTTTATC
>CAUQOI010000030.1:0-19242 GCA_963519525.1 uncultured Campylobacter sp. | reverse complement strand
AGCGCAAAAAGCAGGACTAGCGAGATGATAGCGATGAGTAAAATTTGATACTCCCAAGCGATATCGACGAAAAATCCCAAAACTCCAACCGCTAAAAATCCAAGTCCGAAAAATAGTACGAAAAAGCTACCGAGCATAAACTCGAGCATGATTAGCCCCACGCCCGCAGCCAGCATCAAGTACGCGGGTATCATTTCGCCGCCCTAGCGCCCAAAAAGTCCTTTAAAACGCTTAGAGAGCCTATGAGTTCGGTCGCTTCGTAAGGGACTAAAATTTTATCTTTCGAGCCGTTTTTGGCTAGCTCGTTAAAGGCTCCGACGCGGTCGCGCGCGAGCAAGAACTCGGCTGCTTTGGCGTTTTGCGCCATGCTTTCGTTTATCATATCCATCGCCTCTTTTTGAGCCGTAGCTAGCGCGATTTGCTCGTATTTTTTCGCATCGGCCATACGCTCGATAGCTTCGGCTTGCAATACTTTTTCCTGTTTTAGCGCCTCGGCGTTGCGGATGAGTGCCTCTTTTTCAGCCTGCGCTTTTAGCTCGATCGCGCGTTTTTCGCGCTCAGCTTTCATTTGTAAATTCATCGCCTCTTCGATGCCGTGCGGGACGGAGATCTCGGAGATCTCGACGCGCATGATCTTTACGCCCCAGTTATCGGCGGCGTCTCCGAGCGCTCTTTGTAGCGCAGAGTTTAGGCGGTCGCGCGAGCTAAGCGTATCGTCGAGATTCATCGCGCCGATCTCGCCGCGCAGCGTCGTCATGGCTAAATTTGCGATTGCGCGCTTGTAGCTATCGACGTTATACAGGGCCATTTTGCCGTCTACGACCTTTAAAAACACGATGCCGTCGACGCTGATATTTACGTTATCTTTGGTGATGACTTGCTGCTTCGTGATATCTACTAGCTGCTCTCTCACGGTGATCACGGCGCGGATCTGATCGACAAAGGGGATGATGATGTGAAATCCGCCGTCAAGCACCTTGTGAAATTTACCCAAACGCTCGACGATGTAAATATCAGACTGCGAGATAATCTTGATACCGGCTTTTAAAAACAAGACCGCAAAGGCCAGCACGACCACGGCAAATACGATAAACGGGATGCTCTCTTCCATGACTACTCCTTAAAATATTTTTCATAATTTTAGCCGCTTTTTGCTAAAATTTCGCCATTTTAGCGGAAATTTTTTAGTATAATTAGCCAAAATTTTAAGGATAAATCATGAAAAATATTTTATTTTTAGCCGCGGCTGCGATGATATTTGCGGGCTGTGCGACCGGCGGAAGCGCCGTAAATAACAAAAAATGCGGCGGCACGGAGGTTTTTGAAACGTGCGGCGCCGAAATAGATAAGGAAAATTTGATCGGAGTTTACGAGGCTAAGGTGTTTTGCGACGGTTGTAGCGAAAACTCGAAAAGTACGCTAATCCTAAACGCAGACAAAACGTTTAAAATCGACACCGTTTATCAAAAAAAGATCGCGCAAAGAGAGCTACAAAATGGCAAATACGAGATAGAGGGCAACACCCTAAGAGTGACGAATCAATACCGCGAAAAGCTAAATTTCGAGATTAGCGGCGATACGCTACGCCAGATCAGCAACCAAAACAGCTTTATCAAAGAAAATTTCGCCCAAGAGCGCATCTACAAAAAGCTAGAAGCCAACTAAGCGGCAAATTTAGCGCTAAAATTTAACCCAAAGCCCAAAATGAGTAAATTTATAACCCTACTAAAAACCCAGCCCGTTTTCGCGCGCCTCTCGCTCATACAGCTGATTTGCTATTTTGGCGTTTGGTTCTCGCACACGGGTATTTTCACGCTACTTATCGAGCTTGACGCGCCCGTTTGGGCTATCACGGCGGCTGCTGCGCTTGCTTTCGTGCCGGGCGTGCTGCTATCGCCTTTTAGCGGTATCGTGGTGGATAAATTTAGCCCCAAACCGATGCTCATAGCGCTCACGGTCGTAGAGATGGTGACGGTTTTTATGCTCGTTTTTATTGACAAGCTTTCATTGATGTGGCTGCTATTCGTGATAATATTTATCAGAGTCGGAGCCGGCGGAACGTATTTTCAGGTCGAGATGAGCCTTTTCCCCAAAATTTTAAACAAAGACGACCTAAAAACCGCAAACGAAATCCACTCGCTCATCTGGGCGTTTTCATACACCGCGGGCATGGGGCTGGCAGGCATTTATATTCATTTTTTCGGGATAAAAAGCGCCTTTTTGCTAGACTGCGCTCTTTACGGCGTGGCGCTCATCGTCCTGCTTGAAACAGATATCACCGTGCGAGCTAAAAAAGGCGGCGAAAAAGTCCGCGAGATGCTAAAAAACGGCCTAAAATACGTAAAACAAAACCCCCTCATCGCGCATCTCATCATGCTGCACGCGGTTGTAGGCGTGACCAGCTACGACGCGCTCGTGGCGCTGCTAGCCGACTATCCGTACGCGAGCCTGCTCTCGGCATCTCTCATCATCGGCTACATCAACGCCTGCCGCGCCGTCGCCCTCATCGTCGGTCCGCTAGTGCTTAGCAAATTTGTCTCAAACGCAAATCTCGTCTATATCTACGTCGGGCATGGGCTTGGCGTCATAGCGTGGAGCGCGCTGCAGTTTAACTTTTATATCGGATTTATCGGGATTTTTTGCGCGGGATTTTTCACCTCGACGCTTTGGAGCTACACCTACACGCTCATCCAGCAAAAGTGCGATCCGGCGTTTTACGGCCGTATCATAGCCTATAACGACATGGTTTACCTGGGCGTCGCGGCGGTGATTTCTAGCGGCATAGGGCTGCTGTTTGAGCTAGGATTTAGCCTCTCAGTAATCACTGCGCTAATTGGCTGTATGTTTTTTGCCGGAGCGATTTACTGGCTATTCGTGCGCAAAATTTACAAAGACGAGCTAGTGTAAATTTGCTTTGCACACGGGTAAAAAGGAGCAAATTTAATCAAATTTGACCCGACAAATTTGCCATCCGCATCAAAAACGTAGCAGTCTCGGTATGTCAAATTTCACCTCAAATTTACCCCGCTCAGGCCTTGGCGTAATAAGTCGTTCCGTTTGAAATATGCTTTTTATAAAGCGTCGTAAACGGCACTAGATCGGCATGCCCGACGTATAGTCTGCCGTGATCGCTCAAAATTTTATGAAAGCGCTCGACCGTTTTTAGCTTAAATTCCTCGTTAAAATAAATCATCATATTTCGAGAGAAAATAATGTCAAATTTACCGAGCTTAAAGATTGCGTCGTCAAAGATATTTGCCACGCTAAACTCGCATCTAGGCAGCATCTCGCGCTTGATTTCGTACTTGCCGTCGCGTTTTGTGAAGTAGATATTTTTTTGATTGTCGTTTAGACGGTGCAATGAACGCTCGTTATAAACGCCCTTTTTACAGCTATCGATAGCCTCGGAGTTTATGTCGATACCAACGATACTAACGCGGTTTACGTCGAGCAAATTTGAGTGCGCGAGCATACCTAGCGAGTACGCCTCATCGCCCGTCGAGCACGGCGCACACAATATCCGCACGCTATCAAGCTCCTCTCTGGCGTAGTAGATCGCGGCTTGCAGCTGCGGCAACTCTCTGTAAAAATAAGTCTCGTTCGTGGTGATCAAATTTACGATTTCTTGCCTCATAAAGCGGTCTACGAGGACTTTTGAACTTAGGGCTTCAAAGCTTGAAATTCGGTTCGCTTGGCAGAAATTTATTAGGCGCTGTTTTATCATGTCCTTTTTGGACTCCAGATCCACGCCGCACATATTTTTGATAACTTCGACGAATTTATTCAGTCCCGCCGCATCGCTAGGAGCGGGCGTCAAATTTGCATTTTCAAGCATGTAAAAACCTTTCTAGTTCCGCTCTTATACCGCCGATGGGTAGCGACTTTAAATTTGCATTGATTTCTTTGGCGCGTTTTGGCATGCCGTAGACGATCGCGCTCTCCTCGTTTTCGGCGACGCATTTAGCACCGGCTTTGTATAGCTCGTTTAGCCCGCGCGCGCCGTCGTCGCCGATGCCCGTCAGCAGTATAGCCATGACGTCGGCAAATTTGCAAGCCTGCACGCCGGAGTGAAAAAGCACGTCTACGTTGGGGTTGTACGTGGTCTCCTTTGCCGGCGAGCACATGCCGGCCGTTAGGGGGCTAGTCGAGATTATCTCCGAGTTTTTTTCGCAGATATATATCGCGCTTTTTAGCTGCGTGGGCGCGCCCAGCATCAACACCTCCGCCGCGCACTCCTTGTCAAACTGCGAGATAAAACTAGGGATAAAAGCCAGGCTCATATGCTGTGCGATAACGACGCTAGCTCCGTTTAGCTCAAGCCCCTTAAAAAGCCTTTTTAAATGTCCCGGACCGCCCGTCGAGGCACCGACTAAGACTAGTTTTTGTTTCAAAATTTATTCCGTTTTTTGAGTTAATTTTACGGCTATTTTATCTTTATTTATATTAAATTTAGCTATAAGGTAAAATACATAAAATAGTGCAAATATTTTTATGATAACTGGACGCTGCGGTAAATTTTGGATGAGATTTTAGCGCTTGCGGCAACGGCGGAATAGTCGTCAAATTTTACTTTAAACTCGGCGTTTTTACCTAAATTTTATGCATTTTCTTGTATTTATCTTCAAATTTACGGCTTTTTGCTACGAGATTTCCGTTAAATTTTACTTGATAGCAGGCGGTTTTATCTTCTTTAGATGAGGCTCTTTTTATCGTGCGTTACCGCTTTTTCTAGCGCGTGTTTCGGATAGTTTGCGCCTTTTGAGCCGTTACCGCTAGCAAAAACTAGAGTCAAAAATAAGATCAAAAAAGCAAGACTAAAACCACTATTATCCCGACCGTCTTTTTCATTTAAATTTCCTAGTTCGCGCTCAAATTTAAGCTTGTATTCGCCATAAGCGCCCTATTTTTTATTCGTCATTTGATACAAAAAGCTAAAGATTTCTGCGACTGCTTTATAGAGATTTGGCGGAACTTCCTCGTTTAGATCGACCTTGCTTAGAACCTCGACCAGATCGGCGTCCTCTTTGATCGGGATGTCGTGAGATTTGGCTAGATTTATGATGTTTTTCGCCACTTCGCCCGAACCCGTCGCCAGCACTTTTGGGGCATTATCTTTTTGGCGGTTGTAGCCAAGAGCCACGGCTTTTTTAGTTTTTTGCACTTTTGCCAAATTTACGCCTTTTTATCAAAGCCCATATCAAGCTTATCCAGACCGCCGTAAACGCCGCTAAGGCGCAGTTTAGGCATAGTTTTTAGACTAAAATTTGACACTATCAAGCCCTGCTCGCCGATAGCCCTTTTTAGCTCCTTCGCGCCGCTTAAGATGAGCTCCTTAAACTCCTCTTTTTGCGTCGCGATCGCAAGGTCGATGTATTTGTTTTCGCTAAGCGCCACCATGATGTTGATTTGGCCGAAATTTTGAAAATTTAGGTCGATTTGCGCGTAGTGCTTTTGCTTTTTGCCCTGCTTAAACCTGATATTTCCGCCATCAACGCCCTCCCAGACGTAGGGCAGATAGGTCTGTACGCCGCCTGCGACCGCAGAGGCTAGCTGGTGCATCTCGATTTGAGCGAGTAGCTTTGAGGCGGCGTCTTTTACGGGGCTAGCGTCAGGGGACTTTGACTGCATGTTTAAAAGCGCGCTTTTTACGTCGTTTTGCAGGACTTTTGCCGTCTCTTCGGCGCTTTTTGGCGTCACGGCGCCAAGCTCGCCGCGAGCGATATTTTGCTGCTTGATTAGCTTGCCGACTTCATCTAAGTTATTTTTTGCTTCAAAGCCGGCTTTATCGGCGATTTGCAGGGCGAAATTTAGCTTTCTAGCCGCATTTTGCAGCTTATCTTGCAGCGTCGCGCCCTCGCTTCCTTCCGCGCCGTCTCGGACGATTTTTTGCGCGAAATCGTTAAATTTATCCTGCGAGGCCGCAAGCGCGCTAAGCTCGTCCGTTAAATCTTTTATCGCGCTTTTTAGCTCGGCGAAATTTAAAGCAAAGCCCCTGTTTTGACTTAGCTTTTCGCTGTTTAAATTTTGCATTTTTTCGCCCGCATTTGCCAGCAGCTGCGAGATTTTATTTAACTCGGCGTTTAGCGTTTTTTCATTTAGGCTTAGCCCGCTGCCGCTCATGGCGTTTGCTTGTTTATCCATAAATTTAGCCGCGTTTTCGAGCTTATCAGAGATTTCAAAAAGCTGCTTAAAAGGCGAGCCCGCTAGCGTATCTTTGGCTGCGGTTTTAGCGTTTTGTAAAATTTGATCAAGCCTCGCAAAGCTCTCGTTCGTGCTTAGACTATCGTCCTTAGCTAAGGCTGAAATTTGCTCCAAAAGCTGCTGATTCGATAGATTTTTTATATCGCCGAATAGCTTATTTATCGCGCTGGGTAGGTTAAATTTGCCGTTTAGCGCGTCCTTTAAATTTGCCTCCAGCATGATACCCGAGTTTTTTATCTGCTCGTTTAGCGGCGCGTTTTTTAGATCGGCGACGGGCTTTAAAAACTCCTTTAGTTTAAGCGCGAATTCCTTTAGATCGGGCTCGTTTTCGGCAAGCGCGGCGAGGCTTTTCATATCTTTTGCGAGATTTGGCGAGAGCTGGAGATTTTTAGCCTGCGCGGCTAGCTCTTTGGCCTGCGCCGGGCTTGATTTTAGCTCGTTTAAAAGCTTATTTACGAGCTTATCTAGGTCCTTTACGGCGTTATCCGCGGCTTCGGAGCCTAAATTTTGCGAGGGTGCGGGCTGATTTTTAAAAAGATTTTTAGTTTCGCCCGCCTGCCCCGTTTGTCCGGCGTTTGCGCCGCCTACGCCGCCTGTTTTGGGTAGCGCGCCGCCGACTGCGGCCTGGGTCGCGATTTGCGAGCTTATAGCGTTATTTACTGATTCCATACGGCTATATCGTCAAATTTGAGATTTTCATTAGCTATTTGCCATCGTGCCGGGGCTATGCTCAAAGTCGCTTCTGCTTTCAAGCGGAACGGTCTTTTGCGTGAGGCAAAACGCGATAAGAAACGCAAGCAACGCCACGTAAACCCACATAAAGCCCTCAAATCCCCAAATTTGCATACTGGCGCCCATTATCACGGACGAAAGAAGCGAACCGAAAGAGTAGCTAAAAAGCACCGCGCGCCCTACTTCGATACCTTGATTTTTCTGTTTTAAATTTAAAACGTCGTTAGCGCGAGCAAGCGATAGCGCGTAGAGGCAAAAAGCTCCCGAGCCTAGAAAAAACGACAAAACATACTGCGCGCAGATGGATGGTTTAAGCGCCAAAAAGCAAATAGCGGCGCACAGCGAGACGGCCGAGCACACCATTATCGCGGGACGGCGACCGAATTTATCCGAGACGCTACCGATAAACGAGTGCGCGATAAAGCCGCCCGCCATCGCTATCGTCATAAAAAACGAAACCTCGACCGCTCCGTATCCCTGGAGCAAAACATAAACGCTGCCCATCGTGAAAAAGCCGTTTGTAAGGATACCCGCGACGATGCTAGTAATCAGTGCCAAAGGCACGAGCGCAAAGACCTTCGGGATCGAAACGCTCTTTTTTTCGGGGATCGGCGGCTCTTTGATGCGGATCAAATTTAACGGAATGCTCGAAAGCAAGATAAACGCCGCGCTAAGCAACAGCACGTGCGAAGTGGATAAATTTAGCGATAACACGAGGATACCAAGCCCAAAGCAGACGTAAAACGTAACCTCGTAAAAGGCCAGTACTCGCGAGCGCACTTCGTTTCTAGCGCGCGCGTTGAGCCAGCTTTCGATTATCATCAAGATCGAGTAGTAGCAAAATCCTAAACATCCGCGTAAAAACGCCCAAAAATAGAGATTTTGGCTAAGAACGTGAAACATCGCCGCGATACCGAAAAGCGACGCAAAAATCCCAAAGCTCCTGATGTGGCCGACTTTTGAGACGATTTTGTGCGAAAATATCGTAGCCGCCATAGCTCCAACGAAAAATACCGCGATAACAAATCCCGTCTCCAGCTCGCCCGCGCCCATTTTTTTTAGCTCGACGCCGGCCGAGCTGATAATGAGGCCGTTTCCCACAAACAAAAACGCCATCCCAACGAATAGTGCAAACATCGATCTGATCGTTATTATCGAGCTATTTCTCATTACTTCTTACTCCATATATCAAAGCACCCGCAGGCATCGCCGCAAGCGCAATCAAAAACGCGGCTATATCAAGGTTGCCCTGCCTTTTTAGCGCTAAAAATCCGACGACCAAAACCGCATACGCAATCAGCCGAAAAGGCACGAAAGCGGTGAAGTAGTTGGGCGAATTTTGCTTTAAATTATGCGCGAAATTTTGCTTTTTTGACGGCTTAGTTTCGCTATTTTGATTTGATTCGTTTAAATTTGACTCGTTTGCCCGGCTTAAATTTAACTGACCGATTTGGCCTGCGTCGTTTAAATTTTGCTCGTCAAATTTAGCCTCCGCTGGGCTATCAGGAAACTCCTCGTGATTTTCGCCCCACTCGTCTATATCGTCATCCGCGGAAACGTCATAGTCTCGCACGCCGTTTTCTACGCGCTTTTTGTAGGCTTTAAAGGTTGCCGCCAGCACCAAAAGCGAGCCCGCAAACGCGACCTGCGAGCTGTAAAGCCACGCGCGGCCAAATACCGCCGAGCCCAGCAATAGCAAAGCCTCAAACGCTCCGTAAACGGCAATGAGCTTAAAATTCACTCATCGTCCTCGTCGTCGTCTTTCGCGGGTTTAAATTTACCTTTGTCTTTTAGCTCGTCAAGGCTTTTTATCTGCGCGTCGTAGGCCTTTTTGACGTTTAGCGCGGCTGCGGCGATACCGACGGCGACGCCCGCAAACAGCGTCCACGTCCAGCCAGTTTCCTTCACCGCCCAGTAGCCAAATCCGGCCCCGATAGCAAGCGCTACGACGATAGATATGCCCAGGCTTAGCTGCTCGGCGCCCTTTACGACGTCGCCCAAATTTATCTTCGCCATTAGGCAAATCCCCAGCTATTTTTCATGCGCTCTTGTATCGCTTCGCGCTCTTTTCTAGCCTCTTTTAGACGCTCTTCCAGATCGGCGATCCTTGCCTTTACCTCGCGCATCTCCTCGTTCTCGCTAGCGCTCTCCACGGCTATCTCGGCAAAGCTCTCGTCCGCGGCCTTAACGGCAAATTTGATATCGTCCTCGCTCATCGCGTCGCAAATGAAGCCCGTCTCAAACTGACTAGGCGCTAGATAAACGCCTTTTTTAAGCATTTTGGCGTGAAATTTAGCGTAAAGTTTAACGTCGCTTTTTAGCGCGTCGTCGTAGTTTTTGACCTCGTTTGCCGTAAAGAAAAATCCAAACATAGAGCCTCGTACCGTCGTTTGCAGAGCGATACCGTGCTTCGTGGCGACGCTTTTTAGTCCGTGAGCAAATAGCACGGCTAGCTTATTTAGGCGGTCATAAAGCTCGTTGTCGGCAAAAATTTTACTTAGGCTTGCGATGCCTGCGGCCATGGCTACGGGATTTCCGCTTAGCGTACCGGCCTGATATACGGCGCCTTCGGGACTTAGGCAGTCCATGATCGCAGCCTTTCCGCCAAACGCGGCCGCCGGGCAACCGCCGCCGATCACCTTACCAAACGTCACTAGATCGGCCTCGATACCGTTAAATTCGAACGATCCGTGCCTGCTCGCTCGAAATCCGCTCATAACCTCATCAAAAATTAACACCGCGCCGTTTTCGTCGCAAAGGCGCCTAAGCTCGCTTAAAAACTCGTTATCGGCAGGCACTAGACCCATATTTCCAGCGATCGGCTCGATGATTAGCGCGCCGATTTTGCCTTCATTTGCCTCAAATATCGCCCTCACGCTTTCTATATCGTTGTAGCGCGCTAGATACGTGTTTTTCACAACGTCCGCGGGTACTCCGCCGCTTGAAGCATTGCCGTAAGTAGTCGCGCCGCTACCTGCTTTTACCAAAAGCGCGTCGCTGTGTCCGTGATAGCAGCCTTCAAATTTTATCAGTCCGTCCTTGCCGCTAAAGCCGCGCGCTACGCGTATCGCGCTCATCGTGGCCTCGGTGCCCGAGCTTACAAAACGCACCTTTTCTACGTTTTTAAACTCGTCGCAGATTAGTTTTGCAAGCCTCGTTTCCAAATTTGACGGAGCACCGAAGCTAAGCCCCTTTTTAGCCGTCGCTATCACCGCACTCTCGATATCAGGGTCGCAGTGTCCGAAAATGAGCGGTCCCCAGCTCTGGATGAAGTCTAGATAGCGGTTTCCCTCGATATCGACCAAATACGCGCCCTCGCCGCGGTCCACCACAAACGGCTCACCGCCTACGCTGCCAAACGCGCGAACGGGCGAATCAACGCCGCCCGGGATATATTTTTTAGCTAGTCCGAAAGCTTCTTTGTTAGTCATTTTTTATCCTTGTTGAAATTTATTACGTATTCGTAAAGCAAATTTATCTCTTCGTCGGTAAGAAAGTAGCTGGGCATCACGCTTTTTGCGCTTAGTACGCCCTCTTTAAACGTCTCAAAATCAAGATTGTTTATCCGAGGAGCTCTTAGCTCGTCGTCGATGACCTGCTTCGTTTTTTTATCAAAATGTCTATATTTTGATATGAGCGAACCCTCGCCGCCCTTGCCGTGACACTTGTCGCAGCCGATGCCGCGCGGGTTTTGATAGAGCATCTTCGCGTATTCGTTTTTCGTGATAAAATCGCTCGCAAACGCTGCGCCGCAAAGTAGCCCTAAAATCAGCCAAATTTTCATAAATTCTTTCGCTTTTTCGTAAATTTAATCTAAAATTAGCTATCATACAATCTTTGCGATTAAAAAGTAATAAAGGACGAAAATGACGATATTAGACGGCAAAAACGTAAGCGCACAGGTAAAAGAAAGAGTAAAAAACGAAGCGCTAAATTTGAAAAATCAAGGCATAGAGCCTGCGCTTGCGGTGATACTGGTAGGCGAGGATAAAGCCAGCCAAACCTACGTCGCGGCAAAAGAAAAAGCCTGCATAGCCTGCGAGATAAAAAGCGTGATGCACCGCTTGCCCGAATCTACGACGCAAAGCGAGCTAATCGCGCTAATAGACGTGTTAAATTTAGACGACGGTATCGACGGCATCCTAGTTCAGTTGCCGCTACCAAAGCATATAGATACGAATAAAATTTTAGAAACTATTAGCCCCGCAAAAGACGTGGATGGCTTTGCCGCGATAAACGTCGGCAAGCTAGCTAGCGGACTTGACGGCTTTGTGCCTTGCACGCCGCTAGGTATAATGGAAATTTTTAAAGCCTACGATATAAATTTAGAAGGCAAAAACGCCGTCGTGATCGGACGCAGCAACATCGTGGGCAAACCGATGGCAAATCTGCTGCTAAACGCCAACGCGACCGTAACCGTGACGCATAGCAAAACGCGAAATTTAAAAGAAATTTGCGCGGATGCCGACATCCTAGTAGCCGCTATCGGCAGGGCGGATTTCGTAACGGCCGATATGGTAAAAGAGGGTGCGGTAGTGATCGACGTAGGCATAAACCGCATGGATGACGGCAAGCTAAAAGGCGACGTCAAATTTGACGAGGTAGCGCCTAAATGCTCGTTTATAACTCCGGTTCCGGGAGGCGTAGGGCCGATGACCATCGCGATGCTACTGTCAAACACCATAAAATCGGCCAAAAACCGCGCGAAAAAGGCATAAATTTTGAAAAAAGCGTTTAATAAATTTTTAGATTTTTCAAACAGCTGGACAGGCACGGTCGTCATCGTCTTGCTCGTGATTTTCTTTGTCGCGCAGGCCTTCGTGATACCGTCTGGTTCGATGAAGGACACGCTTTTAGTCGGCGATCATCTTTTCGTTAAAAAATTTAGCTACGGCATCTCGACACCGCGCATCCCGTGGATAGAGGTCAAGGTTTTGCCCGATTTTAACGGTAACGGCCACCTCATCGAAGGAGCAAAGCCGCAGCGCGGCGATATCGTGGTTTTTCGCTATCCTCACGATGAAAAGATCCACTACGTTAAGCGAAATTTCGCAGTCGGCGGCGATGAAGTGATATTTACGGAAAAAGCGCTATTTTTGTACCCGCACGAGGGCGAGGAGTTTATAAAGGCGAATTTTGACGAAAAAGATATCGTTAAATTCGGCGGCAAACTTTTCGTCAAAGAGCCCTATAAATTCGGCGGCATCCACTACGACGAGAAGGTAAATTTATTCGAACTAGCCGTAAACTACCTAAACGCGAGCAAATTCGCCATGCAACCCGTTATCGTAAACGAGCTACCAAGCGTGGGCAACTATCCGTTTAACGCATTTTATTTTCAGGTTCCCGAAGGCGAGTTTTTCATGATCGGCGATAACCGCGACCACTCAAACGACAGCCGCTTTTGGGGCTCCGTGGCATACAAAAATATCGTCGGCAAGCCTTGGTTTGTATATTTTAGCTGGGATGACGAATACAAAATCAGATGGAACAGAGTCGGCAAGAGCGTGGATTTTATACAAAACTCGCCCGAGCTGCTAAGCGCAGCTAAAGCCGAAGCCAAAAACGACGGAAACAAGATCGAATGAACCTTGACAACATCGACTTCGCTCAGGTAGCGATCCTAGTCGCCGTGCTCGTTATCTCCGTCGTCGGGCACGAGATCGCGCACGGATACGCGGCGTTTAAATTTGGCGACCTAACCGCTAAAAATTTGGGGCGGCTCAGCATAAATCCCATAAAACACGTCGATCCGCTAGGCACTATCGTCGTGCCCGCACTCATGTATCTTAGCACGGGAGTGACGTTTGGCTGGGCTAAACCAGTACCCATAAATTTACGCACGGTGCTCTATAACGGCGGCTACAAGGCAGCTATAGTCGTCGCGCTTGCTGGCATCGCATACAACCTAGTCCTTTTTGCGCTAGCGTTTTGCGCGTTTAAATTGATCGGTTTTGATGGGTTTTTTGATAGCTCGGTAGCGGAGTTTGTTTTCATGCTCGCCGCCGTAAATTTAGTCCTAGCCCTCTTTAACCTCTACCCTATCCCGCCTCTTGACGGCTCGAAAGCGCTTGAGTATCTTTTACGCATTTTCGGGCTTCACGGCGCGGCAAACTGGCTAAACGGCATGCAAAGATACGGCTTTATCGCGCTAGTTATCATCGTGATCTCGCCGCTAAAAGATTACTTTTTCGAGCCGATACGATATGCCGCTACGATCATGAGGATGTTTTTATAAGCGGCGAATTTAAAATTTAGCCTAAATTTCGCTCCTAAAGGCTCGCGGCGAAATTTTACTTTAATGCTTTTTTGCTATAATTAAGCATTTTTTAGCTTATGGAAATTTCATGAAAATAGACAAAATTTTTATCGCGAGCGACCACGCGGGCTTTGATTTTAAGGCGCAAATTTGCGAGCTTTTAAAAAACGAAGGTTTTAGCGTATGCGACCTTGGAACGCATAGCAAAGATAGCGTAGATTATCCCGATTTTGCCGAACTTCTAGCGCAAAATTTGCAGCACGAAAACGAATATGGCGTGCTAATCTGCGGCACGGGTATCGGCATCAGTATCGCGGCTAACCGCCATGCGCACGTTCGCTGCGCGCTTTGTCACGACGTCACCACGGCAAAACTAGCCCGCGAGCACAACGACGCAAACGTGCTAGCCATGGGCGCTAGAACCATCGGCGACGCCGTCGCGGCAGATATGATAAGGGCCTTTTTCGCTACCGAATTTGCCGGCGGCAGACACGAAAGACGCGTGAAAAAGTTAGGAGGCGAGAAATGACCGATTGGCTCGTACTTACCGTTTTGATCTGCATTTGTATCTATCTCACCGTTATGGTGTTTTACTTTAAAACCTTGCTTAAAAAAGAGCGCACGACGCGCGATTTTATGAAAAACAATCTCCAAGATACCGAAGTCGTAATTCGCAAGTTACAAATCCAGCTCCAGCGCGGCCTTGGCAACATCGACATACTCACCGACGAACTAAACAAGGTAAAAAACGATGCCAATGCCCTTCGCACCAGAAACTCGCAGTACCGCCTGGAAAACGACAAACTCCGCCAGCGCATCCGCGAGCTAGAGGGCAAAATCGAAGCGCTACTATAAATCAAAATTTAAAGGCAAAAAATGAAAGAACTAGACAAAGCGGGGAAGGAATTTTTATTAAATTCCATCCGCTGTATAAACGATTTTCCAAAACCGGGCATAGTATTTCGCGACATCACGACGCTGCTAAACAACAAAGAGGCGTTTAATTTTTTAATCGATCACCTTGTTGCTCGCTACGAGAGTGCTAATATCGACTTTATCGCAGGCATCGAGTCGCGCGGATTTATATTCGCAGCGGCTTTGGCGGCTAGACTGAGGCTGCCTTTCGTACCGATTAGAAAGCCAAAAAAACTGCCCTACATCACGATCTCGCAAAAATACAGCCTAGAATACGGCGTGGACGAAGTGCAAATTCACGTCGACGCATTCGGCGAAAAAGCGGGCGCAAAGGTGCTTTTAATCGATGATCTAATAGCTACTGGTGGCACGGCCAAAGCCTCAGTAGAGCTAATCAATCAAACAAACGCCGTTTGCGTAGAGGCCTGCTTTTTAATCGATTTAAAGGATCTTGGCGGTAGCGCAAATTTACGCCCGCTAACTAAAATTTACAGCATATTAGAGATCTGAGATGGAAGAATTTTTCATAAAACTGCTCACCGAATACGGCTATATCATACTTTTTTTATGGTGCATAATGGAAGGCGAAATGGCGCTCATAATGGCGGGCATCCTGGCTCACACGACGCACATGCATATCGTGCCGGCGATATTTATCGCGGGTCTTGGCGGCTTTGTCGGGGATCAAATTTACTTTTATCTAGGCCGCTATAACAAAAAATACATCGCCAAAAAACTACACACCCAGCGCCGTAAATTTGCCATCGCACACATAATGCTGAAAAAATACGGCTGGCCGATCATCTTTATCCAGCGCTATATGTACGGCTTTCGCGTCATCATCCCGATGTGTATCGGTCTAACGGGCTATAGCGCAAAAAAATACGCCTTCATAAACCTCATAAGCGCGTGGTGCTGGGCCGCGATCACGGTAATTCCTGCGTGGATTTTAGGCGAGCACATACTTGATATCCTGCACAAAGCAAAAGAGCACTGGTACGTCGCAGTGCCGGTAGTGTCGCTATTTTTGGGCATTTTGCTCTACGGCTTTAGGCGCATAGAAAATAAAATTTTAAACGATAGGAGACACAGAAGTGCGGTTTCAAATAACCAATAAAAAACTAAGCGAAATCAAGGCTGATTTGGAGCTGATTTTCGTTGTAGATAAAAACCTAAAACATAAATTTATAAAAGACGAAAAGGCGTTTAAATTTGCCAACTACAAAGGCGAGAGCGTCTTGCTTTTACTAGAAAGCGGCAGGATCTACGTACCGCTCGGCAAGCTTGGCTACGACGAGCTTCGCATAGCTGCGGCAAAGGCCTACAACGCGGTAAAATCGCTAAACGTCAAAAGCCTAAAACTAGCCTCATACGTCGCAGGTTGCCAAAAAATGAGCTTTCAGGCTCTAACCGAGGGCTTTTTGCTAGGCGCTTACGAATTTAACAAATACAAAGAAAAAAAAGAAAAATACGCTCTAAAAGATATTATTTTTAGCAGCGAAGAGTTTAGCGGCGAGGACGTCCGCGAAAACGACGCGCAAGACGGCTTTGCCCACGGCGAGATAATCGCTTCAGCGACAAATTTTACCAAAGACGTCGTAAACGAAATACCTGAAATCTTCACCCCGCAAAAAATGGCGGAAGAGGCTCAAAATCTAGCTAAAAACTATCCAAATTTAAGCTGCAAAATTTACGACGAAAAATTCCTCGAAAAAGAAAAGATGAACGCATTTTTAGCCGTAAACAAAGCCAGCGTCCACCCGCCTCGCCTCATCCATCTCATCTATAAGCCAAAAGGCGCGAAAAAGCGCATAATCTTCGTCGGCAAGGGGCTAACCTACGATAGCGGCGGGCTTAGCTTAAAGCCGGCTGATTTTATGCTAACGATGAAAGCCGACAAAAGCGGCGCGGCTGCGGCGATGGGTATAATTAAAGGCGTGGCGGAGCTAAATTTGCCGTTTGAAATTCACGCTATTTTAGGCGCGACCGAAAATATGATCGGCGGCAACGCCTATAAACCCGACGACGTGCTGATCTCTCGCAGCGGCGTTAGTATCGAGGTGCGAAACACCGATGCTGAGGGCCGTTTGGTGCTCGCAGACTGCCTTAGCTACGCGCAGGATTTTAAGCCCGACATCCTCATCGACATGGCGACGCTAACGGGCGCTTGCGTGGTCGGACTTGGCGAATACACGAGCGGTATAATGGGTAACAACGAGGAGCTAAAAGCGGAATTTAAAGCAAAAGCGGCAAAAAGCGGCGAACTAAATACGATTTTAGAGTTTAACCCGCACCTGCGCGAGCTGATCAAAAGCCAGATCGCAGACGTCAGCAACACGGCGTCCAGTCGCTACGGCGGCGCTATCACGGCGGGCATCTTCCTAGATAAATTTATAAAAGACGAATTCAAAGACAAGTGGATACACCAAGATATCGCAGGCCCCGCATACACCGAAAAAGCTTGGGGATATAACCAGGCGGGCGCGACGGGAGCGGGCGTGCGAATGAATCTTTATTATCTATGCGCTATGGCAAAGGAGCTGTAATGGGACTAGCAGTAGGTATCGTAGGTTTGCCAAACGTAGGCAAATCAACCACATTTAACGCGCTAACCAAAGCGCAAAATGCCGAGAGCGCGAACTATCCGTTCTGCACGATCGAGCCAAACAAAGCCGTCGTGCCGGTACCCGATAAGCGCCTAGGCGAGCTAGCTAAAATCGTAAATCCAAACAAAATCCAATACTCCACGATCGAATTCGTCGATATCGCGGGACTCGTAAAGGGCGCAAGCGCAGGCGAAGGTCTGGGAAATAAATTTCTCTCAAACATCCGCGAAACCGAGGTGATACTGCACATCGTGCGCTGCTTTGAGGACGAAAACATCACGCACGTAGAGGGCGGAGTCGATCCCGTGCGAGACGTCGAGATCATCGAGACCGAGCTCATCCTGGCCGACATCGAGCAGCTAAATAAAAAAATCGAGCGCCTAACCCGCGAAGCCAAAGCAAACGCAAAAGGCGCGAAAGAGGCGCTAGAGACGGCAAACGCGCTGCTAGCTCACCTAAACGACGGCAAAAGCGCGAGCAGTTTCGGCGGCAAGGACGACGACGCGTTTATAAATTTAAACAAAGAGCTAAGACTACTCAGCGCAAAAGAGGTCGTCTACGGCGCAAACGTCGACGAGGACGGTATCTCGGAGGATAACAAATACGTACAGGCGCTTCGAGAATTTGCCGCGCGCTCGGGACACGAGGTTATCAAGCTCTGCGCCAAGATCGAAGAGGAGCTAGTAGGCCTTAGCGACGAAGAGGCGCACGAGTTTTTAAGCTCGCTAGGCACGAACGAGAGCGGCCTAGAAAAGATCATCAAAACGGCGTTTGCGAAGCTAAATTTGATCAGCTATTTTACCGCTGGCGTCGTCGAGGTGCGAGCATGGACGATCGTAAAAGGCTGGAAAGCGCCAAAAGCCGCCAGCGTCATCCACAACGACTTTGAGCGAGGATTTATCAGAGCCGAGGTCATCGGCTACGAGGACTACATCGCGTGCGGCGGCGAAAACCCGGCCAAAGAGGCGGGCAAAATGCGACTAGAAGGCAAGGACTACGTCGTTCAAGACGGCGACGTGATGCATTTTAGATTTAACGTTTAAGCGCAAATCGGTCAAATTTGGCTTTGCTAGCCGAGCGGTTCTTGGCTAAATTTGACCGCCTTTTCTTTATTGACGCGCGGCTTACGAGTCTAAGCGCGGGCAAGATAAATTTTTGCGTCGGCGTTTTGGCTACTCTAATAACCGCTCCATAAAATTTTAGTCTTTAAAGATGCGGTTAAATTTAGCTCGGTGCGGTTTTACCGCTCAAATTTGACTCGCGCTAAATTTAAGGAAAAATTTGAAAAAGATCATAGCTGTTTTCGTAACCGCATTAAATTTACTCCATACTCAAATAATTTTCAAAGGGCACCAAGATTGCGTAGTTTTAGCGCATCGTCACACCGCTTAGGCAGCGCGCCCAGATGCTATAACCTATCGATAAAGTTGTATGCAAGCTCTACAAAGAAGCAAAATAGGTCAAAATTTGAAAAACAAAACAAGTAAAATTTAACAAAAGGGGAGCAATGATAAAGCCAGTCTTACTACTACTTTTTGCGCTAAATTTAGCTCTCGCAGATTTGACGGACGAAGCTCAAACCGCCTACGATGCGGGCGATGAACAAACGGCGGCTCAAATTTGGCAAAAAGCGTGCGAAACGGGCGAGGCACGCGGCTGCGTAAGGCTTGGGTTTTTATACCAAAGCGGCAAAGGCGTAGAACAAGATGACGCAAAGGCTAGCAAATTTTACCAAAAAGCTTGCGACGCGGGCGAGCTAAGAGGCTGCGACAGCCTAGCCTCGCTCTATCAAAACAGCGGCGAACATGCTAAAGCCGCCGAGATTTTTGAGCGAGCCTGCGAAAAAGGATTTGGTTTAAGCTGCTATAATCTAGCTCAAATTTACGAAGCGGGCGTCGATGTCGCAGCAGATGAAATCAAGGCGCTAGACCTCTACGTAAAGGCCTGCGAGCGCGGATACGCCGTAGTTTGCTACTATCTAGGCGGCATGTACGCGGACGGCGCAATGGGCAAAAACGACGAAGCCGCGAAAAACTCGAAAAACGCGCTCAAATTTTACTCGGTTGCCTGCGAGGGTAAAATTTATGAAGCGTGCGAGGCTTTGGGTAGGCTTTACGAGGACGGCGAGGCTGGTTTTGCGCAGGATATCAAGGCCGCTAGATCCTACTACGACAAGGCCTGCGCCGCAAATGCCTACAAATGCGAGGGTAGCGAGCGTCTGGATGAGCTACAGGGCGGCTGGGCGCAGTATCAAAGCGGGCAGTTTGATGCGGCCTACGAGCTAGGCAAAGAGTCGTGCGACAGGGGCGTAGCAAACGGCTGCGCGGCGCTAGGAGAACTCTACGCAAAGGGGCTCGGCGGAGTACGGCAAGATAGCGAGCAGGCGGTCAAATTTCACGAGAAAGCCTGCGAGGGCGGTTTTGGAGATTCTTGCGCCGAGCTTGGCGATATGCTATTTCATGGACGCAGCGCAATAAAGGACGTTTCTCGCGCACTGGAGCTTTTTGAAAAAGCCTGCCTACTTTGGCG
>CAUQOI010000029.1:0-19290 GCA_963519525.1 uncultured Campylobacter sp. | reverse complement strand
GAATATACCTGCTCCGGTAGCCACGAGGGCCTCGCTGATAGCTGGAGCGATAACATTTAGGGATGAATTTCCGCCTCCTTGACCAAGCTGAGAAAATGTCTCCAAGATAGAAACAACCGTACCAAAAAGTCCGATAAAAGGCGAGGTGGAAGCGATAATACTAAGCCAAGTGATACCGCTAGTCGCGTTTCTCTCAGAAATACTAACGGCGACCGAAAGCTTTTCTTTAGATACGGAGCCGCTTACGAATCTTTTTAAAACAGAGTCGTTTAGAGTATGCTTAGAGCCGCCCATTAATAGCGACTCAAGCGCATTTTGCTCTTTTTTTTGCCACGAGCCAAGCCCAGCCATACGAGATAAAAGTATGGTAAGGCTTATTATGAAATAAAAAGAGAGCCAACTAAGTACGAATATAGTAATAAAACTACTTCTTGATAAGTAGTTCAAAAAAATATCAAGCCCGGCCACTATCTTGTCCGAGCCATACTATCTAGTTTTGCTACGGCAGCGGCCATAGCGTTATTCTCGCTACTCATGCTAGCGATCAAATCCTTAGCCTTTTGCAATGAATTTGCTATCTCGCTCTCGGAATTTCCCGACACGTGAACGGCACCGTCGGCAAGGATAGTCGCCTTACCCTCGTTTATCTCGGCATATCCCCAGTTTATCGCGACGGCATCATGGCTTTTATCTTCGCTCTCGATATCTATAACGCCGGCCTTTAAAAGCGATATAAGCGAGGCGTGTCCGGGCAAAACCCCGAACTCGCCTTCGCTACCCGGCAAAACTACGCTTTTAATATCGTTTGAAAACACTAAACCCTCAGGCGTAACGATTTCTAAATGTAATTTATTCATTACTTTTTCCTTTAAATTTAGGCTTTAAGTTTTTCAGCTTTTGCTATCGCCTCGTCGATGTTTCCTACCATATAAAATGCGTTTTCCGGCAAATCATCATATTTGCCTTCCAAAATTCCCTTAAAGCCGGCGATATTCTCTTCAAGACTTACATATTTACCAGGGCTTCCGGTAAACACCTCGGCAACGAAGAACGGCTGAGATAAAAATCTCTCGATCTTTCTAGCGCGGTCGACGGTAACTTTATCTTCTTCGCTAAGCTCGTCCATACCGAGGATCGCGATGATGTCTTGAAGGTCTTTATATTTTTGTAAAACCGCCTGCACGCCGCGAGCTACTTTATAGTGCTCGCCGCCCAAAATTTGAGGATCGAGCATTCTTGATGTCGAATCAAGCGGGTCAACCGCAGGATAAATTCCCTTTTCCGCAATAGCTCTGTTTAAAACGGTAGTCGCGTCAAGGTGCGCAAATACGGTCGCAGGAGCCGGGTCGGTAAGGTCGTCCGCAGGAACGTAAACAGCCTGAACCGATGTGATCGAACCTTTTTTGGTTGATGTAATTCTCTCTTGGAATTTACCCATTTCGCTCGCCAAAGTCGGCTGATAACCAACGGCTGACGGAATACGTCCAAGAAGAGCCGACATCTCTGCACCAGACTGAGAGAAACGGAAGATATTGTCGATAAACATCAAAACGTCAAGTCCCATCTCGTCGCGGAAGTACTCGGCCATTGTTAGACCTGTTAGAGCGATACGGTTTCTTGCCCCCGGCGGCTCATTCATCTGGCCGTAGCACAAGGCAACTTTATCCAAAACGTTACTTTCTTTCATCTCGTGATAAAGGTCGTTTCCTTCGCGCGTTCGCTCGCCGACGCCAGCAAATACAGAGTAACCGCTGTGTTTAAATGCAACGTTGTGGATAAGCTCCATGATAATAACCGTTTTGCCAACGCCAGCACCGCCGAATAATCCGACCTTACCACCCTTTGCGTAAGGAGCCAAAAGGTCAACTACCTTTATGCCTGTTTCAAAAATTTCACTCTTCGTGCTTTGCTCTTCAAATGGTGGAGGATCGCGGTGAATAGACCACTTTTTGTCAAATTCTACGCCCTCGCCATCGTCGATTAGATCGCCGACGACGTTAAAAATTCTTCCCAAAACTTTTTCGCCGACCGGAACGCTAATAGGCGCGCCTAAAGCCGTAGCCTCAAGCCCTCTAGTTAAACCTTCGCTCATGTCCATAGCGATAGTTCTTACGCGGTTATCGCCAAGGTGCGCGGCAACCTCTAGCACAAGTCTATTTTGCTTGCCCTCAACCTCGAAATTTACTTCAACGGCTTCGTTGATCTTGGGTAAATAATCCGTGAAATCGACGTCGACTACCGGACCCATTACCTGAGAAATGATACCTTTCATCCATACTCCTTAATTATTTCATTGATTCGACGCCACTGATGATCTCGATAAGCTCAGTGGTGATAGACTCTTGGCGAGCCTTGTTATACGATAGTTTTAGCTGCGCGACGCGCTCTTTGGCGTTGTTGGTCGCATTATCCATCGCCTGCATTCTGGCGCTATGCTCGGCCGCGAGGCTATCTACTAAAGCATAATACATACTATACTCGAAATACTTCGTAAGTAGTTCGTTGAGAATTTTACCGTCGTCGCTCGGCTCAAATTCCATCAAAGAATTCGTCTCGACTTCAACGAGTTTCGGCGGCTCGACCGGCACGATGTCGTTTATGCGAATTTGCTGAGAGATCATATTATTATAGCCGTTATGCACCAAAATAACTTTATCAGTCGCACCGCTTATAAAGTCGTCTATCGCGTCTTTTATGATATTTTGAGCTTTCTCATAGGTTGGAGACGAGCTCACGCCGACATATTTTTCAAGCAAATTTATACCCTGGAAGCTAAAAAATTCTATACCTTTTTTACCTACCGCGCGAAGCCTTATCTTTACTTTTTTCGCCTTAAATTCGTTAATCATATTTCTAACGGTTTTAATAGTCTGAATATTAAAACCGCCGCACAGACCCTTGTCTGCGGTAACGAATATAATATCGACCTTCTCGATATTCTCCTTAACGTCGAAATATTTACTCTCGGCGTTTACGGAGCGATATTGATTGATTTTATAGGCAATTTCAGATAAAACTTCGTTGATCTTGAGCGCATAAACCCTGGAGTGGCGAGCTGCTTCTTCAGCCTTGCGAAGTTTAGCCGTAGATACTAGCTTCATCGCGCGCGTCGTCTTTTGAGTGTTTTGGACGCTCTTGATCTTTCGTTTTATATCTTTTAAATTTGACATATTCTAGCCTTAGTTAGCGGCAAACGTCGCTTTAAAGTCTTTTAGCGCCTTATGCAAAAGCTCCTCGATCTCTTTATCAAGTGCTTTTTTGGTTCGAATTTGCTCGAAAATTTCAGGATACTTCGCCTCGATATAAGGATAAAGCTCAGCTTCAAATTTTGTAACGGCTACGGTCGGAATATCGTCTAGATAGCCTTTCGTACCGGCAAAGATGATAACGACTTGTTTCTCAACGGCAAGCGGGCTGTAAGGAGGCTGTTTTAATACCTCGACCATCCTTTGACCGCGCTCAAGCTGTTTTCTAGAGCTTTCGTCAAGGTCGCTCGCAAACTGTGCAAACGCTTGAAGCTCGCGGTATTGCGCAAGGTCAAGTCTTAATGTTCCCGAAACTTGCTTGGTTGCTTTTATCTGAGCTGCACCACCGACGCGAGAAACCGAAAGACCGACGTTGATCGCAGGGCGGATACCTGAGTTAAATAGATCGGATTCAAGGAAAATTTGACCGTCGGTGATAGAAATAACGTTCGTCGGAATATACGCCGAAACGTCGCCAGCTTGCGTCTCGATAATAGGAAGAGCCGTTAGAGAACCTGCACCTAGCTTATCATTTAGCTTAGATGCGCGCTCTAGCAAGCGAGAGTGTAGATAAAAAACGTCGCCCGGATAAGCTTCGCGACCCGGCGGTCTGCGAAGAATCAAGCTCATTTCACGGTATGCGACGGCGTGTTTTGAAAGATCATCATAGATGATTAGGGCGTGGCGAGAGTTGTCTCTAAAGTATTCGCCCATTGTTACGCCCGCATAAGGAGCTAGGTACTGAAGCGCAGCAGCGTCAGAAGCGCCTGCATTTACCACGATAGTGTACTCCATAGCGCCGTACTCTTCAAGCTTTTTAACGACTTGAGCGACAGTTGATTGCTTTTGTCCGATCGCTACGTAGATACAAATAACGTCTTGACCTTTTTGGTTGATGATAGTATCTATCGCGACCGTAGTTTTGCCCGTTTGGCGGTCGCCGATGATGAGCTCGCGTTGTCCGCGGCCGATCGGCACTAGCGCATCTATAGCCTTGATGCCCGTTTGAAGCGGCTCGTGAACGCTCTTTCTAGCCATGATGCCTTTTGCTTTTTCCTCGACGAATCTAGTCTCGCTAGCTTCGATCGGGCCTTTGGCGTCTATCGGCTCGCCGAGCGAATTTACGACGCGGCCTATCAAAGCATCGCCGACTGGAACGCGTAAAAGTTTAGCTAGGCGTTTTACGCTCGAACCCTCTTTGATACCGTCCGTTTTACCCAAGATAACGATACCGACGCTGCTTTCCTCTAGGTTTAGAGTCATGCCTTTTTCGCCGTTCTCAAACTCGACCATCTCGCCGGCCATAACGTTTTTTAGGCCGTAAACGTTAGCAACGCCGTCGGCTACGGATATAACCTTGCCCGTCTCGTTTACATCGACGTTAAGGCTGAAATTTTCAATCCTTTCCTTGATGATGGCGCTGATTTCATCTGCTTTTATTTTTGCACTCACGCTTTTTCTCCTTTATATTGCTTTTAATATGTATTCGCTCATTTGGGCTTTTAGCCTATCTACCGAAAAGCTAGCCTCCACGCCCAAATCGTCTAGTTCGATCTTGATACCGTTGTAATCGCTTTTTACCGGCTCTAAAATGATTTTTGCGTTAAATCTCTTAGAAAAGCTGTTTTCAAGCTCTGAAATTTGAGCCTGGCTGATCTGAGAGCCGCCGTAAATTTTGCCGTAAAAAACATTGTCCATTTTTGATTTTTGCGCTAAAAGCTCTGAAACGATATTAGGCAAAATATCAAGTCTTTTATTTTCGCCGAGCAGTTTTATGAAATTTACAAATTTCTGATCCGCCTCACCGACTAAAGATAGGACGAAATCGGCTTTTTGGCTATTTTTTAAATTCGGCGAAACGATTATGTTTTGAAATTTTTCATTTGCGAATTCGTTTGCGATCTCTTGCAACTTAGCGGTAAAGTTATTAAACTCATCCTTGCCAAGGTCGCTAACTAGAGCTTTTACGTATTTTTTTGCGATAAGTTCTTTCATTAGCCGACCCTTTTAAGCATGATATTGATAAGCTCGCTTTGATCCATTTTTACGCTGTCGCTTGCGAAGATTTCATTTAAAATTTCGCCTACGACGGACTTAACCATGCGTCTTTTTTCAAATTCTTTTTGATCTTGGAAGCTTTTTTCCAAATTTGCGACCTCTTGTCTAGTCTCTTCTTTGATGCGCTCAGAGATCAAAACAGCCTCTTTTCTAGCGGTTTCTACTAGGCTAGCGGCATTTGCTTTGGCTTCTTCTACGCGTCTTAGAGCGTCGTCTTTTTTGGCTTTTGAGTCTTTTAGTTTTTGCTCGATATTATCAAGTCTTGCCGCGATACCGGCGATTCTTCCCTTATAGGCGTTCTTGATAGGGTTTGCTATGAAATAATACAAAATTGCGGCAAAAACGATAAAGTTTATCGTTCTAGGTACAATGTCGTATCCGCCGTCCGCCATCAAAACAAAAGGACATAATAAAAGTAAAATTTTGCTTTTCATATTAAATCCTTGCGAGTTTTGCTTTTAAAGCAGCTTGAAGTTCAGGTAGTTTTTGCTGTAAATCAGCTCTAAAATCGCTCTTTTGAGCGTTTAAATTTTGGATAAAAGCATCGTAATCAGCCTCCAAAACTCCGCGCTTTTCGCTGACTATCTTAGCGGCCGCGTCTTTTGCGGCGTTGATAGCCTCCTGCTTGATCTTGCCGGCCTCGCTTCTTGCGGCGGCTATGAGCTGTTCTATCTGCGCTTCATACACGCCAAGATCGCTCGTATTTTTACTAGCGCTCTCTTCGTCGTTTTTTATCGCATCGTTTCTAGCGTCTATAAATTTAAGTAGAGGCTTGTAAAGGATGGAATTTAAAACGGCGATAAGCCCTAGAAAAATAACTGCCGTTAAGACGACTAGCGGCAAATTAATTTCCAACATCAAATCTCCTTAAAGTTTAATATTTTCTTAAGCATAATAAAACCGTGCTTATTTTACAAAAAAAAAGGATAAAACAAGCTAAATTTAAAGAAATATTTTTATTTTATCTTGTTTATTAGCCTATCGATATCAGCTATGTCGTCAAATTCGATAGTGATTTTTTTGCCTTTTATCTTAACCGGTACATCAAATTTAGAAAAAATCTCTTTTAAATTCGTTAGTCTTTCTAGATATCTTTCGTCTAGCTTAAGCGCTGTTTTAGGCGGCAATTTATTTTTTAAATTTTTTACCAAATTTTCCGTCTCGCGCACGCTAAGGCGCTGCCCGATGATAGTATCGACCGCCGTTTTTTCGTCGTTTGGCTCAAGACCTACGATGACTTTGGCGTGCCCTTGCGTTAGTTTGCCCTCTTTTATATATTCTTGCGTCACGGCGCTAAGGCTCAAAAGCCGCATAGTATTTGTTATCTGAACCCTACTTTTGTGGATGATGTTTGCGAGCCCGTCCTGCGTGATTTTATATTCGTCTATGAGCTCTTTATAAGAATTTGCAAGCTCGATCGGATTTAGGTCTTCTCTTTGGATATTTTCTATGAGGGCTAGCTCGCGCAGGCTTTGACTCTCGATATCGGCGACTATGGCCTTTATCTTGCTTTCGCCAAGCAGTTTAGTCGCACGAAATCTCCTCTCGCCCGCGATCAGCATATATCCGCCGTCTTTTTCTATGACGATGATCGGCTGGATAAGTCCGTGCCTTTTAATACTTTCGCTAAGCTCCCTTAGCGCAGTTTCGTCGAAATTTTTACGCGGCTGATACGGGTTTTCGACGATCAGGTCTAGATCGATATCCTTTACTATATCGCTGTTGCCTTCGTTTAGCTCAGCTTTGTACGCAAGCTCGACGTCCTCTAGTATGGCGCCAAGTCCGCGCCCTAAACTTCTCTTCGCCATCTTCTACCCTAAAATCGAATACGCTAAATTTTGGTACGCTTGCGAGCCGGGCGATTTTATGTCATACAGTATCACAGGCTTTCCAAAGCTCGGGCTTTCGGCGAGTTTTACGTTTCGCGGCACTATGACGAAGTCTCCGTCGCCATCCTTTGTTTTAAACAGCTTATTTTCAAAATGCTGCTTTAAATTTGCCACGGTTTCCTTAGCGAGGTTATTTTGCGAGCTGTACATTGTCGGCAAAAAGCCCTTTATATTTAGCTTTGGGTTTATGGTTTTTTTGATGATTTTGACCGTATTTAAAATTTGGGCAAGCCCCTCTAGTGCGTAAAATTCGCACTGGATCGGGATTATCACACTATCGCTAGCGCTTAGGGCGTTTACCGTGATACTGCCTAGCGCCGGAGGACTATCGATGATGATAAAATCATACTGCCCCTCGACCTCTTCGATCTTGCTTTTTAGTATCTTTTGGCAGTCTTTGCTCTGCTCGCTTAGCTCTTGCTCGATGCCCACCAGACCGATGTTTGATGGCGCTAGAAAAAGCGTCGGAATCTCGGTTTTTAGTACGATTTGCGAGAGCTTTTTACGGCCCGTGAGCACATGATAGATGTTATACTCGTAGTCGTTTCTACTAAAGCCCATTCCAGTCGTAGCGTTTGCCTGCGGATCAATATCGATGAGTAAGACTTTTTTTTCGGCCACCGCCAGCGATGCGGCCAAATTTACCGCCGTAGTCGTCTTTCCGACGCCGCCTTTCTGGTTTGCAATGGTTATAATTTCACACATGAGAATTTTCCAAATTTTTGTTTTTTAACTGATTAATTCTACAGAAAACTTACTTTGTCCAAGTTTAGTTTCGGCTTTAAAATTTCTGAAAGAATTTCGCGGCTCGTCCCCGCCGATATTTCGCAAAAATATTAAATTTTATGTTAAATTTAAGCAAATTTATCTGAGCGAAAAAACTCTTCGTCCGCCTATGTCCAAAGAGCCGTCGGGTAGGAGTTTGGCATTTTTTAGCGCTACCTCTTCGCCCTCAAAGTGCGTGATAAATTCTTTTGATTTTTCAAATTCGCTCTCAAATTTTTTAAAAACTTCCGCCCAAGACGGAGCCGTTTGCAGCCTCTTGCAAAACTCCCCGACCGCGGCGCTAGGGCTCACGTCTATATCTAAAATTCCGGCGTTTTCGGGCGCGTTTTTTAGATTTATACCCATGCCGCAAACGTAAATTTCGCCGACCCTCGTCGTCAAGGTTCCGCCGATTTTTTTATCGCCGACGTAAAAGTCGTTCGGCCATTTTAGCCAGATTTTCGAGCCGCGAGCCGCAAGCGCTTCGCGCATTATCACCGAAAAGTAAATCGACGCCGACTCGCCTTTTAGATCGCAGGGCAGTGCCGTCTCGCTCATGCAAAATGAAAAAAATAGATTGCCCTCCAACCCGCTCCACGTGTTGTTTCTGCTGCCGATGCCCTGCGTCTGCTCCTTTGCCACTAGCGCAAAAGGCGGCTGTATTTCGCCGTTTCGCAGCCCTTCAACTAAAACTTTTTGCGTAGAGGAGACGCTATCTGCGAACTCTATTCTCAAATTTTATTCCTTTAAATTTGCTGATTATTTTTGCGTTGCGAGCGCATTCGTACCGTTAAATTTACAAGGCAAACTTCGCTCGGCTCAAATTTACGACACTATATCGCCGATGCCAAGGCGCTTGCCGTTTAAATACGCGCTAGCGTCCACGGGCTTTTTGCCGGGCTCTTGCACGGTCTCTATGCATAAAGCTCCCTCTCCGCACGCAACATAAATGTAATATTTGCCGTCAAATATGATTTCGCCGGGCTTGTGGCACTCATCTTCGCGTCCACTGAGATATTTTAAATCCAAAATTTTTAGCCCGCTAGCTAGATATATCCCCGGCCAGGGCGTTAGCGCGCGAAATTTATTATAAATTTGCCGTGCGCTTTCCTCAAAGCCAAAAAGCCCGTCTGATTTGCTTATTTTTTTACAGTGCGTAGCCTGCGCATTGTCTTGCTTTAGCGGCGTTAAATTTGCAAAATTTCGCAGCACTCGCACTATCAGCTCGCCCGCTAGATCACCCAGTTCGTCAAACAGCTGCGCCGCCGTTTTATCCTCGCAAGGCGTGTAGACAAAATCAAGCATATCGCCCGTGTCAAGCCCCGCATCCATAAGCATCGCCGTCACGCCCGTCTGCTTTTCGCCCGCCAAAATCGCGCTTTGAATAGGGCTTGCGCCGCGGTATTTAGGCAGGATCGAGGCGTGCAGGTTTATGCAAGGAGCGATATCAAGCACGCTTTGCGGCAGAATTTTACCGTATGCGGCAACCACGATAAAATCAGGCTTTAGCTCTTTTATCTGTGCTGCGACCGCCTCGTCTTTGAGTGTCGCAGGCTGAAAGATCGGCACGGCAGGCAGGTTCTGCTGTGTGTAAACTTTAACCTCGCTCGGGGTTAAAATTTGCTTTCTGCCGACGGGCTTATCGGGCTGCGTAAAGACGGCTGCGATCTCAAATTTCGCCCCCGCAAGCGCGCGCAAAATTTTAGCCGCATACTCGGGCGTTCCCATAAAAACTATATTCATTCTTTTCCTTTAAATTTAGCCAAATCACGGCGCGAGCGATCATGGGGGCGCCGGCCGCACAAGCGAAGCAAATTTTACGCAGATCGCGAAGCAAACCCGGTCCGCATCTGCTCGCACGAAGTAAAATTTATACGCGTCGCGCAAACCAAACCCCGCACAAAAGGCCGCATCATTGCCGTTTTTCGCGCTTATTTGACGGCGGATTGATTTTTATCCTCGGATCCGTCCGGCCAAGGCCAAAAAGCGCACGGATCTTCGGACCAATAAATCTTTGCAGACGGTTTCGCCCCCAGCTCGTCAAGGCTAATCTTGCCGTCACGATTAGCATCGAGCCTCTTAAATTCCGAGCCTGAGCGCAGATTTAACTCTACTCTCAACCCAGACGGCACCTCGCTCGCCATCCACTCCTGCAAGCTCAGCGCGCCGCCATGATCCTTGTCGTTAAAGTCCATAAACTTCGGCACCGGATCGGCGGGATCGCAACCGTATGCGCCGAAGCATAAAAATACTAGAATAAAAATTTTATTCATTTCGCATCCTTAAATTTTATCATTTTGCGACGTTTGCGAGCGATAAACATAAAATTTAACCACATATACGGGCGCGCTTAAAAGCCCACATTCGTCAAAAACTCTTTAAGGCGCGACTTTTACCACAGCCTACAGCTCCTTTTTAAGTAGCTCGAGCAGGTTAAATTTTAGCTCGTTTATATTTTGTCCCGTCGCCGAGGAGATCGGCATCACGAAAAATGGCTTAGAGGCGTCAAACTCATAAACATCTTGTTTAAATTTCATCTCGCCAGCCGTGCCCGCAAGTCCCAAATGTGCCAAAAAAGCGTCAAATTTTTCCTGCAAATTTTCGGCCGCGTCCGCACGAGTTAGAGCGATCGCGTAATCTCTTTTTGCTAGCTCTCCGGAAAATTTCGCCGTCTCGGCCCTCAGCGCGTCAAACTGCCCCTCAAGGCTGCGGTAGTTCGCAAGATCGAGCATAAAAAGTAAAATTTTAGTGCGCTCGACGTGTTTTAAAAACTGCACCCCAAGCCCGCGCCCTTCGCTTGCGCCCTCGATGATGCCCGGGATATCGGCCATGACAAAGCCGCTGTATTCGTCAACCTCGACGAGGCCGAGCTTTGGCGTAAGCGTGGTAAACTCGTAGTTTGCGATCTGGGGTTTGGCGTTTGAAACGGTCGAGATTAGCGTGCTTTTGCCCACGTTTGGAAAGCCTACGAGCCCAACGTCTGCGATGAGTTTTAGCTCTAGTCTTACCTCGCGCGTCTCGCCCTCTAGTCCTTTTTGCGCGTATTCGGGGGCTTGATTGATCGAGCTTTTAAAGTGCACGTTGCCAAGCCCGCCTTTGCCGCCTTTTAAAAATAGCTCGCGCTGCCCCTCGCTAGTTAAGTCGCAGAGCAGCTCGCCCGTCTCGGCGTCTAGCACCGCGGTGCCGGGAGGCACGATGAGCTCGAGGTGTTCGCCTCTTTTACCGTGCATTCTCCGCCCCGTACCCGCTTCGCCGTTTTGCGCACGCATAGCCTTTTTGCCTTTATATGCTGCCAGCGTATGCGTGTTGTTATCGGCGATGAAATATACATCGCCGCCGTCGCCGCCGTCGCCGCCGTCCGGTCCGCCCAAAATCACGTGTTTTTCGCGGCGAAAACTCACAGAGCCGGCTCCGCCGTTACCCGAGCTTAGGGTTAAATTTACGCTATCTATAAACATTTTTTGCCTTATTTTTTAAATTTTATTTCATTGTTTTTCGGTTCGTAATTTTGCGAAATTTTCGGATTATATCGGTTTATTGATTAAAATTTGATTTGCCGCAAAGTTCAAACCAATTACCAACCGCCGTTATTTACGCAAATAACGCGAGACAAATTTTAGTAGTTTGGTCAAATTTTAAAATTTAACTGACGACGCGACGATTATTTTTTATTATTAAATTTGGGTAATTTTAAAAGAAAAAGGGGCTTTCGCCCCAAGGATTACGCAGCAGGATAAACAGAAACTTTTTTTCTATTTTTATCTAGTCTTTCGAATTTAACGAAACCGTCGATTAGCGCAAAAATCGTGTGATCTTTACCTAGACCTACGTTGCTGCCCGCGTGAGTAGCGGTACCGCGCTGGCGGATGATGATGTTGCCCGCGCGAACGAATTCGCCGCCGAATTTTTTAACGCCTAAGCGTCGTCCGATGGAATCTCGGTTATTCTGGGTTGAGCCTTGACCTTTTTTGTGTGCCATTTCTTATCTCCTTAAGCTGCGATACTTACGACTTTTACGCGCGTAAACTGTCTTCTAAAACCGCGTTTTAGTTTTGAGTCTTTGCGTCTGCGTTTTTTGTAAATAACGACTTTTTTATCCTTGCCCTCGTTTACGACTTCAAGAACGACTTTCGCACCCTTTACGAACGGCGCGCCTACCTTTACTTCACCGTCGTTTACGCACAAAACGTCCGTAATCTCGACTGATGACTTTGCTTCAGCACTAAAATGGTCAAGCTTAAGATATTCGCCTTCGCTGACGCGATACTGCTTGCCGCCGTGCTTAAATATAGCGTATTTTGACATACTCTACCTTTCTAAATTTGGTAAGACCAAAAAGCGCTTTTGGTTTTCAAAAGACTTGGGAAGCTTTGTTGGTTGTAAGAGACGGATAATACCCAAAAATTTATAAATTTAAGTTGAATGAGGCGGAAATTTATCCGCCTTTTTGTTTAGCTTAGTAGTCAAGCTCCGGTTTTGGCGTCTTTTCGGTAGATGCAGGGAAGGACGGATATTCGACTTTAGGCATTTTGCCTGTTAGAGAATTTAAAAACGTCACGATATCGGCGGCTTCTTTGTCGTTTATCTCGATGCCTAGCTGTACGCTACCCATCATCTTGACGGCATCTTTTAGCGACCAAACCGCACCGTTGTGGAAATACGGAGCCGTTAGCTCGATGTTGCGTAGCGTAGGTGCTTTTACTAGACCGTTTGCATCGCCTTTAAAGTCGCCCAAATTTGCAAATTCGTATTTGCCCGCAACCTCAAACGGCTGCAAAGTACCGCCTAAATTTATGCCGTTATGGCATGTAGCGCAACCCCTGTCGATGAAGGTTTTTAGGCCCTTTTTCTCAGCGCCGTTTAGCGCAGTCTCGTCGCCTTCTAAAAATTTATCGAATCTAGACGGAGTTACGAGCGTTCGTTCAAAGATACCTATGGCCGTCGTTACCAGCTCAAAGCTCACGTCGCTATTAAACACAGCCTTAAACTCGCTCACATAAGCAGGGATAGATTTTAATCTCTGCTCGACTAGCTCAGGAGTAGAGGCCATCTCCGGCATCGCAGTCATCGGTCCGGCAGCCTGAGCAGCTAGGTGAGCGGCGCGTCCGTCCCAGAACTGCACCGAGTTAAATACAGAGTTGTAAACAGTCGGAGCATTTACGTGGTGAGGGTTTGGGGTCCATTTGTGGCCGGTAGATGCGGGTACGCCGTCTGCTCCGCCTAGGCCCAAGTTGTGACAGGTGTTGCAGCTAATGATGCCGGATTTTGATAATCTCGGATCAAAATAAAGCCTCTTGCCAAGCTCATAAGCAGCCATAGTGGTTGGATATTTCTCAGCATCCGGAGAAGCTTCGTTTATCGCCTTGGTTAGTGCCTTTGGATCGCTAGGGATAGCTACTAGACCCGCATCTAGCGCGTCTTGGATCAAATTTTGAGCGTTTAGCGCCGTCGCTAGCGCAACCGAACCCAACAAAACCGACTTAATTTTCATTAAATGCTCCTTTGAAAATAAAATTAGAATGTAATTGTAATGTTTTTCGGTTAAATACAAATAAATTTTATTGTTTATTAGAAATTATTTTTAAGTATTTATAATTATTTAAGATAAAATATATCTTATTTATCTTTATTAGATAGTATAAATTATTAAATCTCTCTATCCAAATTTGCCGCAACGATCTGTTTTTAGAATACTGCGATTTAGTCAAGCAAATTTGACTAAAATCGCTCGGTAAGATAAATTTATAGCAAAAATAACAGTACATACTAGGGAATAAAAAGACAAAATGCGCACAGGTGCAGCAAATGCAGCATAGAGGCCGCACCCGCCGAGATTAATAAAAAAGTAGCTCGCGCCTAAATAAAGGCGCATCAATCCTGCAGGCTATACCGCTTGTTAAACTATCCTCTAGTCAAATTTAATCGCTAAAACCGTAATCGCGCAAGCGTATAAAATTCTTTAAAGGCCCACTTTGTTAAGCAAATTTTCGGCAAACTTTTAAAACCGGCTCGCGCTCTTTTACCGTTTTTGATTCTTTAAAATTTCATCCGCCAAATTTTCGACCATCACGTCGTGATCGAGGAAGCGTATTTGATCGCTCGGCGAAGGCCCGTCAAAAGACTGATGAAGAACGGTTTTAGCCGGCAAAGTGTTTAAAATTTGATTAAAAACTTCAAATTCTGGCGGAAAGCTAAAATACAATTTTGGCTGCGCCGGTTCGCCGCTTAAAAGCCTTTTTGCGTAAATTTTGCTAAAATTTTTAGCTTTCGGCAAGCCAATACGCTCAAAAATCTCAAAAGGCAAGAGGTAATGTGCCAAGGCGTAAAGTCCGTGCGCAAAAAAACTAATCCGCTTTTCAAATTGCGGCGCGGCGGTTCTGGCGACTTTCACGCAAAAATTACTCAAACTTTCGCTCATCGCGGCCGCGTCTTTTTCGTGTAGCGCAAGAATAAATTTCACCGCCTCTCTTTCGTTTATCGGCTTTTTGGAGTTCGCAAATCTACGCGCTTTTTTCAGTGCGGCCTCGAGCGATTTTTTATCGTCCCATAGTAGCGCCGAAACCAGATCGCTCATCACGCATAAAAATCTATATCCGTTCGTGCTAGGCGGCATAGAGTGCGTAAGTACGTTTTTCGCCCCGTTCATGTCGCCGCACGCTAGCGCAAGAAACGTATGTATCAGCCTCTCGCACTGATCGTATCCGCCCTCGCAGCCCGGCAGCAGCTCGTTTCTAGCGTACTGAAAAACAAGGTCGTTTAGAGCCTCTACGTCGCCGCTTTCTATACATTTTTCCAGCCAAATTTCATAAGGAATTTGCGGTATCGAAAAAGCCATCAGTTTTATCAACTCGCATAAAAACTCGTGCTCGCTCAAATTTTTCTTTTTTAGCTTGGCTAAAACTTCGCCGCACTCGTCCAAAAGCAGCTCGGTTTCGCTCTTTTGCGGTTTTTTAGATTGTGAAAATTTGCGGGAATTCTCCTGCGAGTCTTGCAAAAACGTTTTCATCTACATACTTCCTATTTTTATTTATTTTATCAAAAACTTCTTGCGCCTGGGGCAAATGCGCGCCGTATCTGGCCAGATAGAGCCAGTCTAGGCCTTCGCACGCTGTTTTAGCAAGCGCCTTGCCGCCTTTGGTCGCTTTGGCCGAATACCCCAAAACAAAAGGCAAGGCCGAGTGAGCCGCGTCTTCTTTATATAAAATCCCCGTCATCGCGTAAAATTTAGCACGGTACTCTTTACTGACAAGCAAACTCGCTAAAAAGCCGTTTTCGCCGCCGTCCGCTAAAAACGCGGTAGTTAAAGCCGCGTTACCTTGCACGTCTAGGCTTTTAAATTTGACGGCGCCTTTTAGCGCGGATATCGCGCGTGCCATACCAAGCTCGCGCAAGGCGATAGTAGCCCAAAGGAGATCAAATTTATCCTGCGAGCTTTCTAAAACTTCTATCAAATTTGACTCGTCGTAGGGGATTTTGCAGTCTTTAAAGTGACCCGCGGCAGCCTCGTTACGCACCCTCATCTGCCCGAACCACTCGCTTACGTGGCAGTCAAGCTTTTGCATTTTTCTCCTTTAAATTTAGGCAATTGTAGCGTAAATTTTAACCTCCTTTTAGGTATAATCGCCCAAATTTAAGCAAATTTGAGCCAAAACGCTCGGCAAGATAAATTTAGGACGAAAATGGCAGGCGAAGACCAAGAAAAAACCGAAGAACCCACCTCCAAAAAGATCGAAGACGCGCGCAAGGACGGCAACGTCCCCAAAAGCCAAGACCTCGCAGGCTTTGTCACGCTCGCGGTCGCGATCTTCGTCGTAGTGGCGCTTCTTGGCTTCATCGGCGATCAGTTTTTCACGCTATATAACTACTATCAAAGCCTCATCGGGCAGGAGTTTACGCGCAAGCTACTCTTTAGCGTCGCGATCACGACGATATTTCGCACGCTGCTCATCATCCTGCCTATCGCCGTTTGCATCGCGATCGCGGGCGTCGTCGCCAACCTCATGCAGTTTGGATTTATATTTACGACCAAGCCTTTGGAGCCAAATTTAAACAAAATCAATCCGCTAAAAGGGCTCAAAAATCTATTTTCGCTCAAAAAGCTGATAGACGGCATCAAAATGGTGCTCAAGGTCACGGCGGTTTTTACGGTCGGGTTTTTGATGTTTTTTAGCTTCATCAAAGAGCTGCCGCATACGCTGTTTTTACCGATGGCGGCGCAGCTAGCGTGGCTAAAAGAAAAGATGCTGATTTTGGCCGCGGTGATGCTCATCGTGATGTTTATCATCGGACTTCTTGACGTGCTGATCGTGCGTTTTCAGTATTTTCGCGACCTAAGAATGAGCAAGCAGGAGATCAAGGACGAGTACAAGCAGATGGAGGGCGACCCGCAGGTAAAAGGCCGCATCCGACAGCTGCAAATGCGAGCCGCGCGCAACAGGATGATGCAAAATATCCCGCAAGCAGACGTCATCATCACCAACCCGACCCACTACGCCGTCGCCCTTCGCTACGATAAAACAAAGGAAAAAGCGCCCGTGATCCTAGCTAAAGGCGTGGATTTTCTAGCGCTTCGCATCAAGCAAATCGGAGTAGAAAACAACGTCAAAATCGTCGAAAATCCGCCGCTAGCGCGCGAGCTGTACAAGATGTGCGAGGTAAACGATATGATACCTGCAGAGCTCTTTCGCGCCGTCGCCGAGGTGCTAAGCTTCGTCTATATGAGCGACAAACAAAAATTCGGCGATAGGCTGAAGTGAAATTTAAATTTGACTTTTTGGCTGTAAATTTGAAGCCAAATTCGGAGTCAAATTTGCGCCGCTCAAATTTGGATAAATTTTAGAATTTTACCCGCCGAGACCCAAATCTTTAAAATACTAAATTTGGTTTTATTAAATTTAGCGCTGTGTACTTAATCTTTCTTGTTAAGGGGGAAGGGGCTTGAATTACGAAGTCGCTCCCTTCCCCCTTAACGATCCCCCCAACCCCTACGACGTGAGATGTTGCTGCACTGCGTGCAGGTTAAATTTGGCGCACCGCGCCGCAAATTTTAAGTTTGAGTTTTTAAGGTGTGGGTCTCGGTGACTCAAATTTATAAATTTTACGTTCAAATTTGAACATAAAACGATAAGGCGAAGTATTTTTGTTCTAGGCGAGGCGGATTTAAATTTTACGACGGGAGCTACCTTCTCGGTAGTGACCGAGTAAAATTTAAATCCAACGAAGTATAGGGCAAAAAGACAAGCCGCAAAGGCAGCTTGTCTAAAAGTAAGATTATTTAATAAACCCGTACAGGTTAGCTAGTACCCAACCCACTGCGCACGAACTAAACACGCCGATAAGGCCAGGGATGATAAAGCTGTGGTTGATGACGTATTTGCCGATCTTAGTCGTACCTGAGCGGTCAAACTGGATCGCCGCAAGGTCGCTCGGATATGTAGGAAGGATGAAGTATCCGTAGCAAGCCGTAGCAAACGCGACGATGATGCCTGGATCCACGCCGATCTGAACGGCAAGCGGTACGAACGTCGCGGCGGCTGCTGCTTGAGAGTTTAGGAACTTAGAAATCAGCATACCTACGACGATATACATCCACGGATAGGCCCTCATCACCTCTCCTAGCGAGCCTTTTAGCATCTCGATGTGCGAGTGGAACATCGTATCTGCCATCCAGCTGATACCGTAGATCGCTACGAGCGCAACCATACCGCTGTGGAAAATCTCGTTTTGAGCGATCTTAGCAGCTTTGATGCCTGAGTAGATCATCATGATGGACGCAGCTAATAGCATGAAAATTTGGATCGTATCGACCATGCCTAGAGGGGCGGTCTTTTTCATGGTATCTTTTACTACGATGCTAGCGTTTGCGACGGTTTCGGTCTTACCCTCTTTGGTGATAACTACGTTGCCGTCTTGAAGCACGATGGTTTGAGTTACTTTTTTGTCTTTATCTAGGACTTCTACGTTAGTAAATTTAGTAGCATCTTTTACTTTACTGTCTTTTACGTTTGAGACGACTTTGCTACTATCTACAGTAGAGACTACTTGTCCGTCTTTTACGGTAATGTTTTTAACTACTTTTTTATCCACTACGATTTCGATAGATTTACCCGGGACGTCGCTAGTCCAGCTAGGGCGAAGCTGTTTATAGTAGCCTAGAACCGCCACGATAGCGATGGTAGCTAGGAATATCCACATAACGTTCCACTGTTTAGCAGGAAGTTTTACGCCGATTAGAGAGTGAGATTCGTCTGAGCCGTAGATATATTTTCTTTGCTCAGGGTCTTTGATCCTCTCTTGGAAATCAGGGTCTTTATCCAGGTCTTTACCTCTAAAGATCGAGTAAGTACCGATGATAAGCATACCGATAAACGTAGACGGGATAGTGACTTTTAGTAGATCTACGTAGCTAGTAAAGCCGTCGATATGAACGGTACCGGTGCCTAGCAAAACGGCTACCATAGATACGCCAGCAACCGAAACCGGGCTAGCGATGATAGCTAGCTGAGAAGAGATCGTAGTCGCAGCTAGCGGTCTTTCCGGACGGATGCCGCTTTTGATAGATACGTCGTAGATGATCGGTAGCAGCGTATAAACCGTGTGTCCCGTACCGCATAGAACCGTTAGCGTCCAGCCGCAAAGCGGAGCTAGGATACAGACGAATTTAGGGTTTTTTCTTAGCGCTTTTTCCGCTATCTGAAGCATAACGTCAAGACCGCCCGCGGCTTGTAGCGTGGAGCTTGCTACGACGACGGCTAGAATCGTGAGGATAACGTCTACTGCGGGTTTGCCCGGCTTCATACCGAATGCAAATACCAAGATAACAAGACCGATGCCGCCTAGTACGCCTAGCGCCATACCGCCTTTTTTAGCGCCGTAGAATAAACATCCGAGCACTACGATTAGTTGGAGAGTGAACTGAGTGCTTTCACTCAAACTGGTTAGGAATTCCATTTTTTCTCCTTTTAGGAAATTACGGCGCGATTATATAAATATTAAAATTAAATACTAATAAAAAAATTAAAAATACATTTGTAAGCGTTAATCATATATTTAACCAAATTTGATGCGCCGCTAGTCAAATTTGACCGATCTAAATGCGTTTAAAAGAAAATTTGATATATAATCCTAAGACTAAAAATTAATAAATCTGCTTAAGGAGTAAATATGCAAATCCCTATCGCATACGGCAAAGATGATCATCTAAGCTTAGAGATAAACGAGAAAAATTTGCTCGGCGTTTTCGATCCAAACCCCGTGGCTAAATTTGACGAAACGTCGCTCATCGCAAAGGCTCTGGCAAATCCGATAAATCAAAAAAGCTTTGACGAGTTTAT